>CAYTDS010000426.1:0-1922 GCA_964436555.1 uncultured Flavobacteriaceae bacterium
GAACTTGTTAGGACAATATTTTTACGGAGAACCTGTAGCACGAATTGTACGGCAGATAAATCCTGTAGTTTCCGAAGGGCTTACCACACTACATAATGTGTACCAAGAGGATAAATCTGAATTCTTACGTTCTACTGATCCTCTTTTTCGTCCTGTGGATATGGCTACTGCTCCGGATGGCACCCTTTATATTGTAGACATGTACCACGGCATTATTCAGGAAGGCCAATGGGCGCAAAAAGGGACTTATCTACGCTCTAAAATTGAACAATATCAATTAGACAAAGTAGTGGGATTAGGCCGAATTTGGCGTATTACTTATGAAGGCATGGATAGAGATAAAACCAAACCAAAGATGTTGGATGAAAAGCCTGCACAGCTGATAAAGTATTTGGAACATCCCAATGGTTGGTGGCGAGATAAAGCACAGCAGCTCATTGTTTTAAAGCAAGATAGATCAGTTGCGCCTGAACTGGAAAAAATTGCTCGAAATCACCAAAATATTTTGGCTCGTTTTCACGCCCTTTGGAGCTTGGAAGGATTAGGAGTATTATCTGAAAATTTGGTTGGTCAATTGATGAAAGACAACAATCCTAGGATGCGAATTCAGGCTCTCCGTGCTAGTGAAGGGTTATATAAGTCGGGCAAAAAATCCCTTTTACCAAATTATATTGGTTTATTAACGGACCCAAACACCGATGTGGCACTCCAAGCCATGTTAACAGCAAAAACACTGCAATTAAATGAATTGGATAAGCACATTAAAACGGCTATGGCTGCCAATAAAGCAAAAGGGATTCAGGTGGTTGGTGATCAAATTTTGAATCCTGTTGAAATGAGAGGCTTTGGGATTGCTTCAGGCCCTCAGCTCAGCGAAAACCAACAGCAATTATTAGAAAAAGGCGCGGTGATTTTTAATGAACTATGTGTGCAATGTCATGGGGCTGATGGTACAGGCACCCCATTGGGTAATGGTCTGGTCATGGCGCCACCGTTAACCGGTTCACCCCGAGTACAAGCTCATCCGGAGTATACCATAAAAACGGTACTTCGCGGGTTGGAAGGGCCTATTGAAGGAAAGACGTACCCCGGTGGAATTATGGTTGGCATGGAAGAACAATCAGATGAATGGATAGCGGCGATAACCTCTTATATCCGATTAAATTTAACCAATGAAGCTTCAATGGTTTCAGCAGAAGATGTGGCTAAAGTCCGCAAAAAAACAGCAAATCAAAAAGGGCCTTATAAATATGATAAGTTGGTCGCCTCCGTACCTCAAACGCTTATCCCGCAAGACAATTGGAAAATAACAGCTAGCCATACGGCACCCACTAGAATAGGAGGTACTAGTGCTCCAAAAAGTGCTTTTAACTTTGAGGGCTGGACCACGGGTGAGAGTCAGAAAAATGGGATGTGGTTTCAAATAGAGCTACCAGAGAAAGTTAGTTTTTCCGAAATTCATTTTAATTCACCGCCCATACGTCGCGGACCATGGCGTAATCCGCTCCCATCCATACCAACGTATCCCATTGCTTATGAGATTGCTGTTTCTTTGGACGGAAAAAGTTGGAAAACAGTTGCTCAGGGAAAAGGAGAAGAAACCAATACGCTACTTTCTTTTGCTCCCGAGAGCGGGCGGTTTTTGCGAATTCGCCTAACCGGAGATGCAGAAAACAGAGAGGATGGTCTTGCTGTTCCCTGGAACTTACGTGAATTAAAAATCTATGGTTTAAAAAATGATGAACAAACAATAACCTCAAAATAACGAATTAAAAACAACCTTCCATGAAAAACAATACTAACCTAAGCAGAAGAAGATTTATAGCAACTTCCGCGACTTGTGTAACCGGTTTGGCACTTACCGGTCCTACACTTTTTGCTTCAGCAAACCCATTTCAGTGGAAAAATAAGCCAAATAGCCT
>CAYTDS010000427.1:0-1912 GCA_964436555.1 uncultured Flavobacteriaceae bacterium
TCCAACCCCGGATTGTGAAAGTGAAATGTACCTATTAGTAAAATTTCCTTTTGCTGAGTCGGTTCTTGTGCGACTAGTTCCTGTGAATGAAATAGGAATGTTAGAATGTATAGAAGAATGTATTTCATGTTTGCCTTTTGTTGAAATAGACGACGCTAATTTTAATTTGTTACATTAACATATTGCCAATTATCCGACAATCATTGTGAATTAGATGTACAGCTCAAAAGTTTGATTACTTATGAAGAGGGAAACTTAATGCGAAAGAGGTTGGGTTTGATGTAGAATTGGTTGAAAAATGAAGATTACCAAAAAAATAAATCTAGACTGAGTACTTTTGGCCAAATACGTTTGGGAGGAAGTGTTGCGTAAAGGTTCTTATTCATCAATTAATTTTATAAATTAGGCGGTACTTCTCTAGTATTAAATATTCCTGGTTAGAAAAATCTTCGTTTTAGTAAAAAAGTTATTACAAGCTACAATTTTATTTTATCAGTTTATATGTTGCAATGGTCATTCTAGCTTTATTTAAATGTAACAATTCACCATTGGTGGTAATGTTGTTAACTTCACCCAGCTTATCTGAATATTCATTTTCTATACTATTCTCCGGACAAGCCATCATGGTTGACATTATAGGTTTTATTTTCAGCGTGAGTTCATCGGAGAGTTCATAGTTGGCATTCATCGTATTGCAACCCACTTTGGTGTTTAATCTTTTTTCTTTTGAATTGAATATAATATAGTATTCTGCTTCATTTTCTTCAACAGGGTTGCCCATAAAGTTAACTAGCACCCATTTTTTATCTTCAAAGGCTGGACTACCTGAAGTAGTTTCGATCTGTATTTTTCTGAGGATGTAATTTTCGGATAACGCTCCTTTAATTTGATTTCCTGCTTGGTCTAGGTGAAACAACTGATTCTCACCGACTTGATATTTTTGATCTGTATTATCGTTTATTAGGGTTATAGCACTACCTTCCTTGTTCCATTCAATTTTACCATTGTCTGAAAAAGGTGTCGCATTTTTCCCCAAATATACTATTGTTCTGGTAAACGTACCATTTTTCAGTAAAGTGATGCTTGTTTTAATACCTTCACAGTCGGCACAAGGCAATATTCCATCATAAGTTCCGTCCCAATCAAGTGCATTTCTGCTGTTATCACCATAATTAATAGGCTGTGAATCTACTTTTGTTTTTGATACTTCTTTAACTAATTTATACGTAAATGAAGATGCATCGGCAGGTGCATTTTTAACTTCCTCTTTATTTACAATGAGCTCATACTCATTTCCCATTTCAAAAGTAAAGCCTTCAATCTCGCCATAAAAGTTTTGCCATTCTGTTTGGTCTTTGGTCCATTTTATTTGTATACACTCCGTCTGCATTGTTCCTGCCACACATGGTTGAGTAAATGATCCTATAAGAACTGTTTTTTCCTTTGATTTTTGAAATAGATTACAAGAAGCAAGCATAAGTGCCATTATGCTTAGCTGTAAAAATAGACTGGGTTTCATAGTGTTGCTCTTTTTAAGGTTGGTATTACATGATAATAGCTTGGAATTGAAATAGTTTTTGAATCTAGCATCTAAACCTAACTATTACTTTTCTTAAACAAAACTATTTAGATATCAATGTGTTACCTTAAATTTAAAACAAATTATGCACTTTTGCAATAGGGTGTCTATGGGTTGGTTTAACATAGGAGAAGGGCGTATATTGATTCCCTCAGGTTGCCATAGTTGCATCTTTTCCAAGAACAACGAGGGACATAAGAAATTAGTTGGTAAATACATAGCACCCTTAAAGACCAAATTATACCACCTGACACACTAGCTAAGATGTTGACCATCAGTATGTCGTAAAATACTTACATTACGGCATAGAATTTGACCAATAGACGGTGATAA
>CAYTDS010000428.1:0-1910 GCA_964436555.1 uncultured Flavobacteriaceae bacterium
TATAAATATTCGGCAAGGCAATTTTAAATTTCACTGCCAGTAATCGAATACTGATAATAATAACAATACCGGCCACATAGGCGTAATTATCATCGAACGGAAGTTGTCGCAGTAAAAAATAACCTACGCCACCTAGAACGCATGCTGTTGCATATATTTCTTTCCGAAATATCACAGGAATTTCATTGCACAGAATATCTCTGATTACCCCACCAAAACTGGCAGTAATTGTTCCTAAAGCGATGCACATAACGGGAAGCAAACCCGCTTCCATCCCTTTCTCGATGCCTACCATAGTGTACAATCCTATCCCTATAGTATCAAACAAAAATAAAGAGGTTCGGACATATTTGAGCTTTTCCCTAAATAAGATGGCAAAAACAACCGCACCTAGAATAACAATCAAATAGGTAATTTGTTGTAGCCAGATTACCGGTGTGTTCCCGATTAAAACATCCCTCAAGGTGCCACCACCGACTGCCGTTACAAAGGCAATAATAAAAACTCCGAAAAGATCCAGCTTTTTATCCATAGCCACCAAAACCCCTGAAATAGCAAAGGCAATGGTTCCTAAAATATCAGTTACAAAATAGAACATCTTAAATTCTTTGGGTATAAAAATTATAATCCTTTAAAACGGTATCCAAATATTGAGCGTCATACAAGTCTGAACCTGTGTTTAATATGCTTTCAACCTTATCTCGCAAAATTTTTAATGTCTTATAATCATTACTGTTTCTTGCAATATGGTAGGTATCCTTTATTAACCGGACATCCTTATCCGTAAGTTGTGTAACATTGGTAAACACAGGAATGTATGCTTCCTCTACCTCCTCCAAAATGGTGTGCGAAATTTTAGCCGTGTGCTTGGTACCAATTACAACCGTACCCGCAGCAGCATCGCCCAATCGTTGTCGTTTTTCTGAAAAAAGTATGGTTAATAATCCTATGGAACCTACAAATAACCAAATATCTACCAGACGAAGCATCCATCGAACCAAGTAATTGGACCAATGTACCGGGCTTCCGTCAATGCGCACCACCCGCATCTTGAGTAACATCTTCCCCACCGTTCTGCCATTGAATAAACTGTGCATTAGTAAACTATAAAACATAGCCGGCAAAAAAATCAGTGCGACCAACCCTCTCTGTGTCCAACTATCCTGATATACATAGCTTATGGCATTCCCGATAACGTTCACCAAAACGGCATACAGGTAAAGAATAAAGGCATCGATTAAAAAAGCAAGAATTCGCTCCCCAATACTCACAATTTTATAATCTAAGTTTACATTTTGCGTTGTATTGATTTGAAGATTGGACATATAAAATGAATTTTTAACTTTACAGCAAACTTATACTATGCGCGAGGCTGCTTTCGTGAAGCAAAATAAGGAAAAATGGATAGCATTTGAAAAGGCCATCAGCTTTAATTCCAATATCAATCCGGATGAACTCGCCAATGGTTACATTCAATTGACCAATGATTTAGCCTACGCTCAAACCTATTACGCCGAAAGTAAAACTTTATTGTACCTCAATTCCCTCGCTTCACAGGCGCATCAAAAAATATACAAGAATAAAAAGGAGAGTAGAAACAGAATAATTGACTTTTGGATGAGTGAATTCCCTTTGTTTTTTGGACAACACCTCAAAACTCTGGGGGTTGCATTCTTAATCTTTACTGTTGCGACAGCCATTGGAAGTATCTCGGTATTAAATGATGCATCATTTGTACGCTTAATTTTGGGAGATGCATATGTAAATGAAACTCTAAATAATATTGAAAGCGGAGATCCGACCGCCATATATAAAGGTGGCAGTGAAATAGGAACTTTTCTAGGTATAACCATCAATAATATTCGGGTGGCATTTCTTGCCTTTGCCTTTGGGGTGATTACGAGTATTGG
>CAYTDS010000429.1:0-1907 GCA_964436555.1 uncultured Flavobacteriaceae bacterium
GAACGATATATCCTTTACTGGAAAGTTCATCGTCTATTGCAGCTATCCACAAATGCGTATTTTCCGGGAAGCAGTTCGAAACATGGGTAATTCCACTTGTGGAGCCTATGACCGAAATAATATGTATTTGTCTGGGTTTTCCGTGTTCTTTTAAGGCGTCCAAAACATTTTCCAGTGTTTTCCCTGTCGCCAGCATTGGATCTGTTAGTATTAATATTTTATTGGTTAATAAGGGTGCAGCAAAGTAATTGACCACTACTTCAAAAGCGTCTTCATCTCTATGATGCTTCCGGAAAGCGGATATAAACCCATTTTCCGCCTTATCAAAATAATTTAAAAGCCCTTGGTGCAAAGGCAAACCGGCCCGTAAAACTGAGCAGAGTACCAGATTAGAATCGGGCAGTTCTATTTCCTTATTTCCCAGTGGGGTAATAACAGTTTCAGTTTTATACTCAAGGGTTTTACTCATCTCATATCCTAAAATTTCCCCGACACGTTCAATATTTCTTCGAAAGCGCATGGCATCCCTTTGAATATGTACATCTCTTAATTCAGCTATAAACCGATTTAAGATGGAAAATTCTTCGCCTAAATGATGAATAATCATAGGTATCTAATTTAATCTAAAAATACATTTTTAAAGCGGGTAATTCCAACTTCAATAAAATACCTGTGAAACAAAAGATAGAATAATCTAATCCCAGTAAGTCTGGGGAATAGAAGGTTTTAACATTCTATTAACTACATGCCTTTATTTTGTAGGAAAGCCAATCGTACTTTTGTGGTTCGCTTAAACCGAGCATAGTTTAATTTGGCATACAGGAAATTTCATTTAAACTTTTGATTTCCTGTGGATAAGGCGATTAACAATCAAGCAAAAATGAAGATCTCATCAACTTTTTTATCCGCTTTTTGCATAGCCTTTTTAAGTAGCTGCGGAAATTCCAACAAAGGAGAAATTACTCAAAATGCAATGCCTTTTCCTACTGTTAAGGTAATTCAAACATCCACTGAAAGCTTTACTTCATATCCCGCCAGTGTGGAAGGTCTGGTAAACAGTCAGGTTAGGGCTAAAATTCCGGGATATATTATCGATGTTTTGGTAGATGAAGGAAGGCAAGTAAAAAAGGGGCAATTACTTTTCAGATTAGAAACCCAATCGCTAACTCAGGATGCGGGTGCTGCAAAAGCCCGTATTAATGCTGCCCAGGTCGAGGTGGACAAATTGACTCCGTTAGTTGAAAAAGAAATTATTAGCAAGGTGCAATTAGAAACAGCAAAAGCGAATCTTGAGCAGGCAAAAAGCGCGTACCAAAGTGTTGCTGCAAATATTGACTACGCCAATATAAAAAGTCCGGTAGATGGAGTTGTTGGAACTATCCCTTATCGAAAAGGTAACTTGGTAAGTCCAAGTGATCCCATGCCTTTGACCACAGTTTCAAGTATAGAAAAAGTCTATGTTTACTTTGCTATGAACGAAAAAGATGTCATTGGTTTTTTGAAAAGTTTGGAGGGCAGTTCTTTAGATGAAAAGGCCAAAAATATTCCCCCTGTACAATTGGTTTTAGCCGATGGTTCTTCCTATGAGGAAACCGGAAAAATAGAGTCCATTACGGGAGGGGTGAATCCGAGTACGGGGACGGTAAATTTTCGGGCAACATTTAATAATCCCAAGGGCTATTTGAGAAACGGTAGTAGCGCCACTATAAAACTTCCTAAAAAATATTCAAACGTTTTGGCCATACCTACCATGTCTACCTTTGAGCAACAAGGTAAAAAATTAGTGTATTTGGTTAAGGGAGATTCATTGGTCTTAAAATCCATCACAGAAATTGCCGAAGTAAATGGGCTTTCTATTATTGAGGGGTTAGCTGAAGGGGATCAGATCTTGGCAAAGGGATTAGGAA
>CAYTDS010000430.1:0-1906 GCA_964436555.1 uncultured Flavobacteriaceae bacterium
GTAAGATTTTTGTTGTTGTATGAAATGTTATCCCGGTATTCATAAAAGTCTTCATCAAGCTTTGGAATTGTTTCTTTCCCTGTTCGCTTTTTATGATAAAAGGGATACTTTTCCTTACTAATATAAGAATTATAGTCTATGCTTGCCCTTGCAACTTCCAACGCGTTATCGGATAAATTCATTTGGGAAAGTAACTCATTAAGTAAGTTAATCTTTCGTTCTCTTAAAGAATCTATTTTAAAGCTAAACTCTTTTGGATCAAGAACATAAGAAGCATTTATTAAAGGTTCTTCCTCTTCTTCTTTTAAAAATATTTCTAATAAGAAATTGTTAATTTCTTCTCCTTTACCGGCAAAAATAAGGGACTCATCAAAATCAACAGTATTCAAACGCACAAGGAGGCTGTCTCCCTTCTCTAAAAATACATACTGTAGTTCCGGGCTATGATTAAAATGGTACAGACCATCTTCTATAGTACTTAACTCAATAGAAAACATGTTATGTTCATTCAACAAGGCAGAATCTATAGCGACCTCGTTCTTGTATAACACCACATATTTATCAGTTGGATTTACTATTTCCCCCGCAAAGAAAACTCCGGAAGAACCTTTCTCGATAACACTGCAACTTAAAACTAATAGAAAAAAAGAATAGTAAAAATTTTTAATCATAAGCAAAAGTTTACCATATAACGTACAAATCTACTAAACACCATACTCTGAGGCTGTTAATTGCGCGTTAAAAATAGCTTTTTAGCGTTAAACCCTTTTAGCTCTATTGTCATTTGATTCTTGGATTAGGCCTTAAATTTTCACTATTTTTGCAAAAAATAAATTAACCTTATGCTAACGGTCTCAAATTTATCTGTACAATTTGGAAAAAGAGTACTCTTTGATGAAGTAAATGCAACGTTTACTTCTGGCAATTGCTATGGCATTATAGGAGCGAATGGTGCTGGTAAATCTACTTTTTTAAAAATTATTTCCAAACAAATTGACCCAACATCAGGTAGTGTTAACCTAGAACCTGGAAAACGCATGTCTATATTAGAGCAAAACCACAACGCTTATGATGAGTTTACAGTTCTAGAGGCAGTGGTAATGGGTAATAAGCCTTTATTTGCCATAAAAACCGAAATGGACGCGTTATATGCTGATTACAGTGATGCTAATGCTAATAGAATAGGAGAGCTTCAGGTCCGATTTGAAGAAATGAATGGATGGACGGCTGATAGTGATGCCGCAGCACTATTGTCAAATCTCGGTATAGCAGAGGAGTTTCATTTTACCTTAATGGCAGATGTAGATTCCAAACTAAAAGTTCGGGTATTGTTAGCTCAGGCACTTTTCGGAAATCCCGATGTACTTATAATGGATGAGCCAACTAACGATCTTGATTACGAAACTATTAGTTGGTTAGAAAATTTTCTGGCAAATTATGAGAATACTGTTATTGTAGTCTCTCACGATAGGCACTTTCTGGATTCGGTATGTACCCACATTGGAGATATTGATTTTGGGAAACTAAACTTGTACTCCGGTAATTACACTTTTTGGTATGAGAGTAGTCAACTAGCCGCACGTCAGCGAGCACAACAAAATAAAAAATCAGAAGAAAAAGCAAAAGAACTGCAAGAGTTCATTCTTCGGTTTAGTGCCAATGTTGCTAAGAGTAAACAAGCAACATCCAGAAAAAAAATGCTTGCTAAATTAAAAGTTGAAGACATTAAACCTTCCAGTAGAAGATACCCGGCCATTATTTTTGATAAGGAACGGGAGGCAGGTGACCAGATATTAAATGTTGAAAAATTGTCTGCGTTTTCAGAGGATGGGGATCTACTCTTTCAAAAAGTTGATATAAACCTGGCAAAAGGAGACAAAGTAGCGCTTATATCTAAAGATTCCAG
>CAYTDS010000431.1:0-1901 GCA_964436555.1 uncultured Flavobacteriaceae bacterium
TGTTGGCAGTTTTCAGTTGTCAGTTGCCAGTCTTAACTTCTTAACGCTATAATTTCTTAACTCCTTTATCCCTTTAACTTAAATATAACCTTACAATCAGCATATGAATCCCCTTTTAACCCCATTTGATACCGCTCCATTTTCACAGATAAAAAATGATCATTTTAAACCCGCCTTTATGCAGGCCATGGCAGATGCCAGAGCAGAAATTGATGTTATCACAGAAAACAAAGCAATTGCCTCCTTTGAAAATACCATAGAGGCGCTAGAGTTTGCAGGACAGCAATTGGATCGGGTGTCAAGTGTATTTTTTAATCTGAATTCGGCCGAAACCAATGATGAGATTCAGCAAATAGCTCAGGAAATATCCCCCCTACTTTCTGAGTTTAGCAATGATATCACCTTAAATAAAGCCCTTTTTGAAAGAGTTAAATCAGTTTATGAGCAAAGGGATAACTTAGCCTTATCTGTTGAACAAAAGACTTTGCTCGAAAAAAAATATAAAAGTTTTACCCGCAATGGTGCCAATTTACCTGAGGACAAGAAGAAACGATTACGGGAAATTGATGCTGAGCTATCCAAGCTTAAATTAAAATTTGGGGAAAATGTACTGGCAGAAACCAATGCATATGAAAAACACATTACCAATGAATCTGATTTAGACGGCCTCCCGGAAGGTGAAAAAGAGGCTGCAGCTCAGTTGGCACAATCAAAGAATAAGGAAGGTTGGCTTATCACTTTAGATTACCCCAGCTATATTCCGTTTATGAAGTACGCAAAAAACAGAACCTTACGAAAAGAACTAGCTATTGCCTTTGGAAGTAAGGGTTTTCATGGTAACGCGCTGGACAATCAAAATAATGTATTAAAAATTGCTCAATTGCGACATGACAGGGCACAGCTTTTGGGATATAAAACTCATGCCCATTTTGTATTGGAAGAGCGAATGGCAGAAACACCTGAAAAAGTAGTGCAATTTTTAAACGACTTATTGGAAAAAGCAAAACCTGCTGCAGAACGTGAATTTAAGGAATTAGCATCTTTTGCCCAAGAATTAGACGGTATAGACCGTTTAGAAAAGTGGGATGGCAGTTATTACTCTGAAAAATTAAAGCAAAAACTGTTTGATTTGGAAGATGAGCAATTAAAGCCCTATTTTAAACTGGAAAATGTAATTGCCGGTGTTTTTAAGATAGCAGAAAAATTATTTGGACTTCAGTTTGAAGAAGTGTTTGATGTAGAAAAATATCATGAAGAAGTAAAAACCTATCGCGTATACGATGCTGACAAGAATTTCATTTCCCTTTTTTATGCTGATTTTCATCCACGTTCCGGAAAACGTGGTGGAGCCTGGATGACTTCCTATAAATCTCAATACATTCTAAATGGAGTAAATGTCCGCCCACATATTTCCAATGTTTGTAATTTTACTAAACCCACCATAAGTAAGCCTTCTTTACTCACTTTTAATGAAGTAACTACCCTATTTCATGAATTTGGCCATGGGCTTCATGGCATGTTGGCCAATACAACTTATCCCAGTCTTTCCGGCACTTCCGTATATTGGGATTTTGTAGAATTACCAAGTCAGATTATGGAAAATTGGTGCTACGAAAAAGAGGCTTTGGAGCTTTTTGCCACACATTATCAAACCGGGGAAGTGATCCCCATGGAGCTGGTTCTCAAAATAAAAGAATCAGCCACCTTTCAAGAAGGTATGGCCACATTGCGACAAATCAGTTTTGGGCTTTTGGACATGGCTTGGCATGGAGATGATCCTAGTGCCATAAGAGATGTAAAAAAACATGAAACAATAGCCTTTCAAGGAACGGACCTCTACCCCGACACTCCAGAAACCTGTATGAGTACTTCTTTCTCCCATATCTTTCAAGGAGGGTATT
>CAYTDS010000432.1:0-1901 GCA_964436555.1 uncultured Flavobacteriaceae bacterium
ATAAAGATTTGACAACTACTCAGGTTTATCTCAAGGAATTGGGTAGCACTGTTTTAGATGAAGCAGTAGAACTTCTTCTTTAAGGCAATTAAAGCGGATTGTTTATTTAAATTTAGGGTTTATAAATTGAAAGGTCCATTTTGAAGCACGCACCGCTCAAAATCCAATTTCATATTTATTATGTTTTCTAACGTACTTCCTTAATTTATTTACCGGCTAACTCATATAATTCTGCCAGGTTACCAAAACATATTTTTCCTTACCGCTTTCGTTCTTTTTCAAGAACCCGTACTCGTATACGAAAAGGTAGACTTCCCCTTTTTGGTTTTTCCAAAAGTGGGTAAAGAATTTTGGATTGAAACCAAGTTCAATCAGCTTTTCAGATCTTACCGTGACCTTTCCACCTTTATTGAACTGTTTCAAGATCTTACGATTCAACCTTAGCTGATTATCCACTTTATTATAAAAACGGTCTGGCTCTTGCCTTGACCGTTCATATTGATAGGCACTCTTACAATGTAAATTGCAATATTTCTTATCTGTCCTTCCGGTTAGTTCATTGTTGCAATAGAGGCACTCTTGCTGTATTCTCATCGAATTTGAATTTAAGCGAATTTGTATGCGAACATTATTCGATTAAGATACGTTTAAATTATTTTTTATTATGAAATTACCAGAAAAAACATAATATGCACAAGGGCAGAAGCATTACCTTGAAACATCTAATGATAGATGGCGCAAAGCAAATAGGTCTACAGTTCGCTAACGACAAGGTTATCCTTGCCCTATTAAATTCCTTGTCCGGTATTGCTTGGTCCGACTCGTTCAATATGTACTACTTGACCAACAACAAAAGTAACTTGGAACGTATTTTCAAGGTATTCAGAGGTGAGGCATGGATCAATGGGAATTATTTCTTCGAAAAGAAATTGGATAATGGCAACGAACCCGTAAACGTAGATTGGTTTAGGAAACGTAAACTGAAAAAGGAATATCGTCCCTGTCCTGAGGAATACCTTTTGAAATTGGAGCTGATGCGCTACTCAAATAATACAGTAAAGGCCTATGTCAACTGCTTTGAAGCCTTTATAAATTTTTATTCAGATAGTAGTCCTTTAACTATAAACGAACTTGAAGTTAGGGTCTATCTTCAAAAGCTAATTCAAGAGGGCAAGTCGGACTCCTACGTAAACCAGGTCTTGAACAGTATTAAATTTTTTTATGAAAAAGTACATGGCATGCCAAATAGGTTCTACTCCATAGAGCGACCTAGAAAAAATGTCAGATTACCCGAAGTTATATCAAAAGAGGAAGTAAAAGCTATCATTGCCAATACCAATAATATTAAGCATAAATGTATTGTTTCACTGCTATACTCCTCTGGTTTACGAAGGAACGAGCTGCTAAATCTAAAAACCGATGATATTGTTAGTAAACGCATGATGGTAAGAGTCAAACAGGGGAAAGGAAACAAGGATAGGTATACGATACTGAGCGATACCACCCTAAAGGATCTCAGGAGTTACTATTTGGCATACAGGCCACACAACTATCTTTTTGAGGGATCCAAAGGGCAGCGGTACAGCAGCTCAAGTGTATTGAACATTATTGTTTCGGCGGCAAAAAGGGCCGGCATTTCAAAAAGGGTAACCCCACATATGTTGCGGCATAGCTTTGCTACACATCTTTTGGAAAACGGTACGGATATTAGGCACATTCAACTTCTATTGGGCCATAATTCGACCAAAACAACGGAAATATACACCCATGTAGCAGAAAAATCGTTCATGAAAATTAAGGATTTACTATCTTAGGCGTACAATAGATATATGATCAATAATCATATACAATTGTTGGCTGCAAGTGTTCCGGGACAAATTAGACCATGAATAGAGTTGTAT
>CAYTDS010000433.1:0-1875 GCA_964436555.1 uncultured Flavobacteriaceae bacterium
ATGATCTGCTTCAAAAAAATTACCTTCTTCATCTCTTTTTGTGCTTCTTAGATGTAAAAAATGTACCCGGTCTGCAAATTTCTCAAAGAGATGAACTAAATCATTATCGGGTCTTACTCCCAGTGAACCGGTGCAAAACGTAATGCCATTATTGAGGGAGGGGACTTTTGAAAAGATATAATCATAATCGGTCTCGACGCCAACTATTCTGGGCAAGCCTAAGATGGAAAATGGGGGATCGTCGGGATGAATACACATAAGCAAACCATAAGCTTCCGCGATGGGTATAATCGCTTCAAGAAAATAAATTAAGTGCTGCCGCATTTCCTGCTCTCCAATACCATCATAGGTATTTAGAATAGATTGAAACTTGGTTAAATCATATCCTTTTTCAGGTACCGGATACCCTTCAGAGGAGCCGGGCAAACCGGCAATAATAGTTTTTACCAGCACCCATTTATCATTTTCGGAAAGGCCTTTATAATAGACTTCAGCTTTTTCCAGCTGTGTGGCTGAGTAACTTTTGGCTGCATTTGGTCTCTTTAACAAATACAAATCAAAAGCAATAAGTGCATTAAAAGTAAATGCCAGAGCTTTAGAACCATCTTGTACTGTATAATAAAGTTCTGTCCTTGTCCAATCCAAAATGGGCATAAAATTATAACAGATGACTTTTAGTCCACAAGCCGACAAATTCTTCATGCTTTGCTTATAATTCTCAATATGTCTTTTGTAGTCTCCGGTTTGGGTTTTAATACTTTCGTGAATAGGCAACGATTCTACGACAGACCAAACCAGACCACTGGTTTCTATTACCTTCTTTCTTTCCTCTATCTCAGCTATCTCCCAAACTTCCCCGTTGGGAATATGATGCAGCGCAGTTACAATGCCGGTAGCACCGGTTTGTCGTATGTCTGCGAGAGTCACTGGATCGGTTGGACCGTACCAACGCCAAGTCTGTTCCATTTTCATTTCTACACTTTTTATGATTTATACCCCACTAAATGCGCTAAACCCACCGTCAACAGGAATTACAACACCTGTAATAAACCTAGAAGCATCGCTACAAAGAAAATGTATGGTACCATTTAATTCTTCCGCAGCTCCAAATCTACCCATGGGTGTATTTTTAATGATTTTTTTACCTCTTTCGGTATAGGTGCCGTCATCATTTAACAGCAATTTTCTGTTCTGATTCCCAATAAAAAATCCTGGAGCAATGGCATTTACCCTGATTTTGTCCCCAAATTTGGTAGCCATTTCCACAGCCATCCATCGTGTGAAATTTTCCATTGCAGCTTTAGATGCCGAGTACCCCGCCACTCTTGTAATAACGCGCTGTACAGCCATAGAGGAGTAATTTATAATGACCCCTTCTTTCTGTTCTGCCATTACTTCTCCGAAAACCATGGAAGGAAGAACGGTACCGTTCAGGTTTAAGTCGACCACCGTATTAAAGTCGTCTATGGACAGGTCAAAAATAGTTTTATCATCCGGAATAGTAGCTCCTGGTAAATTACCCCCAGCAATGTTCAGTAAAATGTCTACTCTACCGAATTGTTTAACAATTTTATCCTTTGCCTGAATTAAAGATTCTTTTGATAAAACATCAGTTTCAAATGCAACTGCAGTGCCTCCATTGACTGCGATAGTGTTGATAAGTTCTTCAACATTGGTCCTCTTTCGGGTCAGGAGTAAAACCTTTACACCCGCTGCAGCCAAACTTTCGGCAACTTCACTTCCTAAAGTCCCGCCAGCGCCGGTTATCACCGCAACTTTATTCCTAATATCAAATAAATCACTCATTCCTAATAGTCCTATTTTTCTCTTTTTACTTCATTAAACAAGGTTGAAAGGTAAACAATTCTATAGAAA
>CAYTDS010000434.1:0-1873 GCA_964436555.1 uncultured Flavobacteriaceae bacterium
AGCCCATTTCCCGAACCACTTGCTCTATCTGCAGCGCCAATTCCCGGGAAGGCACCAATATAAGTGCTTGTATTTCAAGTGACGTAGGGTCTAAAAAATCAATTAGGGGTAATAAAAAAGCTAAGGTCTTTCCCGTGCCGGTGGGTGAAAGGATAACCGTATTAGTATTGGATTTGATTGTGGATATAGCCTCCCTCTGCATCGGATTCAACTCATGAATGTTCAACTTCTCCAGAATATCCTTTTGCTCCTTTATTTCGTTTGCCATTATATGGGATTTAACGGAATAAAATTGCTCCGTTTTATATTAATCATTTCTGATTTAAAAAGTACAATCGTATTATTAAATGAGGTCGACTGATTATATTCTTTGCAAAGATAGGCACTCTTTTCTTCGAATATGCATAAGTCTAAGTTTAACAACTTCATTGATGAAGAAGTCACGTAACGATTTGGCTTACTTTAAAAAACTAAAACTTAAGGTTGTTCTTCACTTAGAGAAGTGATTGGAGTGATGTTGACCTTTCGAAATTCTACTTCGGCCCCTTCGGCTTGGAGTGCAATGTTACCATTACTTGCAGTGGCATTATACCCATAATTCACCATATCGCCATTAAGCCATACTTTTATTTCATTTTTAAGGCATTCAATAGTCATACTGTTCCATTCACCCAAAGGCTTTTCAGAATCGTCTGTCAAATTCCGAATTCTTCGTTCTTTTCCTTCCGTAATACCCCAATTCTCTTTAGGCCCGCGACGCTCGACCATATTGTCTGCGGTGATATCTTCTACAATGCACCAAAAATCTCCCGCATTACCATGCATCATCTGCACTTCGATGGATTTAGGAAACATCTTGTACAGTGCCCTTGGCGTTGAGGCAAAAACCAGTGCGCCACAATTACCGGGTTCTCCTGCAAATCGGTATTCAATTTCCAATCTGAAGTTGGCATATTCAGCATCGGTTATGATATGACCTTGTGGTGTGCCTAAACTCACCAACATGCCATTTCGCACAATAAAAGGGTTAATTGCTTCCGGAATGGTATCCATTGCAGGGACATCAATATGCCATCCCGTAAGATCTACACCATTAAAAAGGGATATTGTTTGTTGCGCCTTACAGCTCGATAACGCAATTAAAAGCAATAAAGCAACACTAAAATGATACTTCATATCAAAATTATTTTACTGAAAAGATTTTATAACCAAATTACACTACTGAAATGGTAAATCGTATACTAACCTCCACTATTTTTATTACTTCTAAATCGTGAAAATAGTATCAACTTTTTCTTTGTATTAATAAAGTAAACCCCGGTAAGCATCAATGAAGCTGCAACGATAGACTGAGCGGAGATTTGTTCCTTAAGAAAATACCACCCAAGCAATAGGGCCACAATAGGGTTTACATAGGTGGAGGTAGCAACCTTTTCAGGAGATACCGTTTTTAAGAGGTAATTGAAAGACGTAAAAGCAACGATACTTCCAAACAAAATCAATAAAATCATGGAAACTTGCACAGCCGTGCTCCATTCATTAGGCAACGACCATTTTTCCCTGAAAACCAAACTGAAAACCAAGAGCATAATCCCCCCGGTTACCATTTGATATCCCGTATTTACAAAATAGTTGGATGGTAAGTCCGCTTTACCAACAAAAAGACTACCATATGCCCAACTGAGCATGCAGAAAAATATCATCACCATTCCAATTATAGACCCTTCTTGAGTAACAACTTCTTTCTGACTCACTAAAAGATATATTCCAATAATACCTAAGATTACCCCAACAAAAGACATAGGTTTTATTTTTTTGCCCTGAAAAATGCGCATTAACAATAAAATGACCAAGGGCTGTGCCGAAATTTCCA
>CAYTDS010000435.1:0-1865 GCA_964436555.1 uncultured Flavobacteriaceae bacterium
TAGCGAGTTCTGCCTCATGCTCTATGATGTTGCCCCCTATTTTTATAACGGATAGTTTTTGCTTCATGTTATGCGTTTAAAATTCCTCCATCAATCGTAAATGTACTTCCCGTAATCCAGGAGGCATCCTCTGAAACCAGAAACAATGCCAGTTTTGCAATATCATCAGGAGTGCCCAAGCGTTGCATTAAAGTGGTTTTTCGGGCATTCTCAACCGCTGTTTCAGGTTTTGAAAAAGCCTTTGCAGAATCCCATAATAATGGCGTATCCACCGGGCCGGGACACATGGCATTTACCCTTATTTTAGGAGCGTATTCAACCGCCATCTGCTTCATCAAGGCCAAAGATCCTGCTTTAGAGGCGCAGTAAGCAGGATGACTAGGAAAACTTTTAAATGCTGCAATCGAGGCGTTGATAAGTATCGTTCCGTGTTTACTTTCCATTATATAGGGAATGGCATATTTTGAAAGGTAAAAAATAGCACTGAGATTCGTTTCCATGGTTTGCTGCCAAGAGGTGACAGGCAGCTCTACAACATTCCCTAATCCTAGAATTCCGGCATTTAAAGATAACACATCTAACTTTCCAAAGGTGGAGATGGCTGCTTGTACCAGATTTTCATTGTACGCAACGTCACTAACATCGCCCGGAATAAAAATGGAATTCTTCAACGCCTTGCATAAGGCCTTTCCTCTTTCTTCATTTCGACCGGAAAGCACAAGTTTGGCACCTTCCTTATGAAAAACCTCCGCTATTGCCTTGCCCATACCGCTTGTAGCGCCGGTTACAATGCAAACCCTGTCTTTCAGTTTCTGAGCCATGCTCTTATCATTTATAACTGTTCCAATAACCTCTTTATAACTATTTGAGCAGCGTAAGTTCTATTATTTGCTTGTTCTATTACCAATGATTGTGGACTGTCCAATACCTCATCGGCCACCACCACATTGCGTCTTACGGGCAGGCAGTGCATAAATTTTGCAGCGCCCAATTTGGCCTTGGTCATCATCCAGTTTTTATCCTGATTCACCACTTTCCCATAATCCATGTAACTGCTCCAATTCTTGACATAAACAAAATCGGCATTTTGTAGGGCTTTTTCCTGATCGTGCTCAATGGGTATGCCCGCTGTTACCTTTTCATTCAATTCATATCCTTTTGGGTGGGTAATGACAAAATCCGCTTCTTGCAATTTCATCATTTCCACAAACGAATTCGCCACAGCGTGTGGCAACGCCCGTGGATGCGGAGCCCAGGATAACACTACTTTAGGTCTTGCTTTTTTAATTTGTTCCGCCAGGGTAATGGCATCTGCTAAAGCCTGTAGCGGATGCCCTACGGAACTTTCCATATTAACTACTGGTACAGTTGCATATTTCTTAAAACCATTGATGACCACCTCAGCTTCATCCTTTTCTTTATCGGTTAGACTCGCAAAAGCGCGTATCGCTACGATATCACAATATTGGGAAACTACCTGAGCCGCTTCTTTTATGTGTTCCGATGCGCCCTGATCCATGATGGTGCCGTCTTCAAACTCTAATGCCCAACCTTCACTTCCAAAATTCATAACCATGACTTCCAGACCCAGATTCATTGCCGCTTTTTGCGTGCTAAGGCGTGTTCTTAAACTATTATTAAAAAATAGTAAAACAATAGTTTTGCCCTTTCCAATATCCTTATGTCGGGTAGGGTTTAACTTTAATGCTCTTGCCTCTTCCACCCAATCGGGAAGTGAATCAATGTCTTTTAAAGATAGGTAATGTTGCATTTTTCTAGGTTATTTTAGTGAAATGACTTTTTTCATTAATGGCATCCAAAATAAAATTGTCTTTTAAACCATTCACAATCCATGTTTCAATGTT
>CAYTDS010000436.1:0-1865 GCA_964436555.1 uncultured Flavobacteriaceae bacterium
GAACTTCAATATCCTTATTGCTTCGATTGTATACTTTTATTCCGTAAGTACTACTACCTATATTTGTAAAAGTAGTATCTAAATAAACAGTATCTCTGGAAAATTCTAAATTACCTGTGCTTTGAGCATAATCAAAATCTTTTCTGCAGGAATTCCAAAAAACCAAAAAACCTACAAATAAAAAAAAATAGAAGTACTTACTCATATCTTTTGTTAAATGGATGACTGAATTTCGGATTCAAAAACATCTTGGATTTCGGTGGATATTCTGGTTGGGCGAAGTGTTTCTGCATTAAGTAGACACCATTGTGTTTCTGAATGTACAATAAGCTCGTTTGTTTTTTCATTAAACATCTCTACAATCCGAGTAGATATAGCGCCTTTTGTTCCTGCAATGTGGGTTTTAATTACAATAGCATCATTTAACACCGCTGCACTTTTATAGGTTATATTGTGATTTAGAACGACCCATATAATATTATCCCGAAGTTGTTTTGGTGCTTTTGATTGCCAATGTTCTTTAGAAATATCCTGAATCCATTGCACATAGCGAACATTGTTTACATGATTTAAGTCATCTAAATCATCTTCGACTACTAGAATGGTTTTATCAAAGGTCTTTATCATTTTTTCTTAATGCTTACTTCAAAAAGTTTATCCCAGTTTTTACCGGTTACGAAAAATGTTTTCTTTGTGGGGTGATAAGCAACTCCATTTAGGACATTTAATGCATCATGTTTGGTAACTTTGTCCTTTAGTCCTCCGAAATTGATTACACCTTCTATTGCACCACTAGCTGCATCAATAATCATCATACTTTCTTTTTGGTAGACATTGGCATAAATTTTTCCATCTACATACTCCAGCTCATTGGCTTTATTAAAGATCGATTTATCAGTAACGATTTCTATATAATCTTCCTCTGCCAAAGTTTTAGGGTTGAGAATCCAAATTTTCTCCGTACCATCACTTTTAAATATTTTTTCGCCATCATTACACAATCCCCAGCCCTCTTTACTTTTCCCATAAGTAAAGCTATCTATCTTTTCAAAACTAAAAATATCATAAACAAAGCCGATGCCATTTTGCCATGTAAGTTGATACACTTTATTGTCTAAAATGGTAATACCTTCCCCGAAAAGTGAATTTTCGAGGTCAATTTGTTTAAGAACCTTCCCGGTTTTAAAATCAACTTTCCGCAAGGAAGATTTCCCTTTCTGACCAGTGCTTTCGTACAAAGTGTCTTTGTAAAATTCTAAGCCCTGAGTGTAGGCATTGATGTCATGAGGATATTCGTTCACTATTTCATAGGTGTATATTTCAGGCGGATTTGGGGCTAAAATCTTTATTTTCTTCAACACTTCGGCTGTCCCCCCCTCATACTGCACTACAGCCCTTAATGTTTTGTCGCCTAGTTTATCAACCTCAAGTTGTATACTATTACCACTTTCCGGCAACACTTTTCCGTCAATGGAGTAAGTAACTTTCTCAACTATTTTTCCTTTCTTGCTTTGTATGGAAACCTCTAGGTTATCGTGTTTTTTAAACTCTTTTTTGTTTCCTGAGATAAGGATATCAAAAAATTGTGTATTCTGTGTGTTGCCTCCTCCGCATGATATTAGTATGGTAAGGAGTGCAGGTGCCACTAAAATTTTTAAACTTCGCATTTTAATTTTTCTCTTTTCAAGGCAAGTTATTTAATTAAATTTAGATTGTAAAACGATTGTGCCAAATTTAAAAGATTGTATATTTGCACCGGCAAGTCCTACACGACCAGCTCCTGCAAAATCCCCCAGGGTGGGAACGCAGCAAGGGTATGTGGTTGTAGCGGTGCGATGTAGGTCGCTTGCCATTTTTCTTCGCAA
>CAYTDS010000437.1:0-1849 GCA_964436555.1 uncultured Flavobacteriaceae bacterium
CCTTTAGGATTCTTGCATTTAAACCGAAGTCCATTTATGGTGGCACCATCCCTAGTCTCCAAATTGTACTCCTCTATTTCCTGATTATCGTAATAAAACTGAAAATCCTTAGGCAACTTTTCAGGTTTAAACAAGAGGAAATCCTGAAAAAAATAGAGCAAAACACTTATAACCAGATAAGCTACCAAGACAATCACCAGAAGATATCCCCAATTTTGCATCGATAAAAAGGTATACAACCAAGTTACAAAAAAAATGAATTGAGTAATTCTGCTGACTTCCAAGGATTCATTCGCCTAAAAATCTTTGTTCAGTAGAAGACTATAGCCAGTTTTTCCTCTTAAAGTACACCACCATGCCTATAAAAATTACGAACATAACACCTAAAAGAATAAAATAGGCATTTTTCATTTGAAGTTCTGGCATATACTCAAAATTCATCCCATAAATCCCTGCGATAAATGTGAGCGGTATAAAAATTGAAGCCATAATAGTAAGCACCTTCATTACCTCATTCATCTTATTACTCATATTACTCATATACATTTCCATAAGACTCATAGACATTTCCCTATAAATCTGAAGACTATCATTAAGCTCAATAGAATGGTCTAGCGCATCCTTTAAAAATAATTTGGTGTCTTTGGTAATCAAGGGGTTTTCTGAATCTATTAACCTGTTTACCAATTCTTTTACCGGATAGATCCAGTTACGGACTTTTAAAATCTCTTTCTTTAACTGCTGTATTTTATGAGCTACTTCAGGATTAGGATTACTATATACCTCATCTTCCAAGAGTTCAATTTTTGAATTAATACTTTCTAAAACCACATAATAATTATCAATTATGGCATCTAATAATGCGAAAAAAAGATAATCTGATCCTCTGCTGCGCAATCTGCCAGCCGGTAACATAATTCGCTCTCTGACATCTGTAAAAACATCTTCTTCAAGTTCTTGAAGAACCAAGACGCAATTCTTAAGCAAAATTAACACCACATGTTCGATAACCAATTCTTGCTCATCATTAACATACAGCATTTTAAAAGCTCCAAAAATATAATCCTCATATTCATCTATCTTAGGCCGTTGCAAGGTATTTACAGCATCTTCCAATGACAAAGAATTTAATCCAAAATGCTTGCCCACTGTTTCTATAAATTTCTCATCACTAAGACCAACAATATTCACCCAAGAAACAGCCGGAGCCTCTTTAATGGCCAATAATTGCTCCAGATTAATATCCTTAAACTCTTGATAAGCATCCAGATTATAGCTAATTTGATGTGCTTTACTAGCCAGTCCCTCTCTGCTACCCATATAAGTTACCGTACCGGGAGATTTTCCCATTTTACGATGAAATTTGGATTTTTTCTTATTATTCGTTTTGTAATCTGCTGCTTTTTTAGCCATAATGCATCCTAATTAGAATTGTAAAAATGTATATTCCTTTTAAAATCTAAACAAACTCCGTTTTGTTCAATAGTAATCCGGAGCCGGGGGCAACATAAGGAACTTTTAGCTCACTGGTTCCCAATAAGGAATTTTTAATGTCATCCAAGGTGAGTTCGCCCTTGCCAAGGAGAATCAGTGCGCCCATAATCATACGCACCTGATACCGCATAAAACCCTGTCCTTCTATATGCAGTGCAAAACTCTTCTCCGGAAAAAAATTTGCAGTGAGCAAGGTGTTTTCCTTTAATAAACAGGTAGTAACCGTCCGCACCACCTTAGTATTGTTTTTAATCCGAGCCGTATAGCAGGAAAAATTATGTGTTCCTGCAAACATTAATGCCCCAATTTTCATCAGATTTATATCCAATTCTTCCTGAAAATTAGCCATAAAAGG
>CAYTDS010000438.1:0-1849 GCA_964436555.1 uncultured Flavobacteriaceae bacterium
CTTTTGGATAAGAAATTTGGAATAAATCTAATCGGCGGGATAAGTTCACTCTTTTTGACGGATAA
The DNA here is from genome assembly GCA_964436555.1 of uncultured Flavobacteriaceae bacterium. Lineage (GTDB taxonomy): Bacteria > Bacteroidota > Bacteroidia > Flavobacteriales > Flavobacteriaceae > Aurantibrevibacter. Next base: position 66 of record CAYTDS010000438.1, read on the forward strand.
TTCTATATCACTAGAGTCAGGAGGTTTGGAAACAGAGGTTGGTGAGGCCAACAACCTGAATACTGTGAACTTTAGTACTAATATTGGTTTTGGGGTAAACTATAAATTTACGCCACAATTGCAATTAAATGTAGAGCCGCTTTTTAAATATCAATTAAATACATTTTCCCAAACATCAGGGACATTTAACCCATTTTCAATTGGGATATACAGTGGCATAAATTTTAAATTTTAAAGATGTTGGTTAGGTGAGTCGTTGCTTACGGCAATGACCCCTTAAACGCCCTACGATTCCAGTAGGGCGTTTTCTTTTGATGGATTTTCTAAATCTATTGGATTTTTTAAACCTAATTTTAAGGCTAAACTACTTATCCATTCTTAAGTTCACTCAAAATTACCTCCCTGACACTATTCTTCAATACTATCTTATCCGCTTCCTTAAGTTGGGCCGTTTCAAAAAAGGAATGTACTTTGGCACGCATTTTACCGGGTCCCCCCTTAAAAATATCAAAAGGAAATCGCTTTTTATTATCATAAAAGGTAATAGGGACTATTGGGATCTTATGTGCTATTGCCATTTTAAAAGCCCCATCCTTAAATTCGTCCAAAAAAATATCCTCATCCGGTACCCCGCCTTCCGGAAAAATACAAATGCTAAGTCCTTGATTAAGCCTGCGCTGGGCTCTTAAATAAACCCCAGTTCTACTTTTACTGTTTTCTCTATCTACCAAAATACAGACCCTTTTATAGAAGAATCCAAAGACAGGAATTTTAACCAATTCTTTCTTCCCTACAAAAACAAATGGATTTTCGCTCACTTTCAACATCAACATAATATCCAACATACTAGTGTGGTTAGCCACCAACATATAACTTTTTCCTTTTTTTATTATTTGTTCCTGTTTTACTTTTGGGAAGCACCCCATTCCGTAAAGAATAGTATTTGCCCACAGGTTTCGCGCCATCCAAAAAAATTGAGGATACCATTTTTCAGATATAGAAAAGAATACCAACAGTGGAAAAAAAAGGAAAATGGGCAAGGCCACCAAGATATAAAACCAAATGCGGTAAAGAAGACATCCGATTTTTTGTGCTATTGAAACCATAAAATCAAAAGTAACAAATTTGGGGCTGCTTTAGGATTTCTTTTACCTTTGTCCTTCCTTTTAAATTAAGAAATGGCAAGAATACTAACAGGCATACAAAGTACAGGAACTCCACATTTAGGAAATATATTAGGCGCAATAATTCCGGCAATTGAAATGGCAAAAGATCCGAATAATGATTCTTTTCTTTTTATTGCCGATATGCACTCTTTGACCCAGATAAAAAACGGACAAGAATTGCGCAGAAATACCTATGCTACAGCGGCTACCTGGCTTGCATTTGGTTTGAACATTGAAAAGACCGTGTTTTACAGGCAAAGTGACATTCCTCAGGTAACCGAATTGGCATGGTACCTAAGTTGCTTTTTTCCCTATCAGCGATTGACTCTCGCCCATTCCTTTAAAGATAAAGCCGATCGTCTAGATGATGTAAATGCCGGACTCTTTTCTTACCCTATGCTTATGGCTGCAGATATTTTATTGTATGATGCAGATATAGTACCTGTTGGAAAAGACCAATTACAGCATTTAGAGATGACCCGTGATGTGGCGTCCCGGTTTCACGCCCAAATGGGAGATGTTTTTGTGTTGCCCAACGCCAAAATTCAGGAAGATACCATGTATATTCCCGGAACAGATGGAGAAAAAATGAGTAAAAGCAAAGGCAACACCATAGAT
>CAYTDS010000439.1:0-1835 GCA_964436555.1 uncultured Flavobacteriaceae bacterium
AGGTATCCACGGGCAGAAAGTAAAATGCGTTTTTGTCGCATGCCATTAAAGTAGATTTCGGCGGTTGTTCCTATGGCATCCGGGTTTTTATGCGAGCCGATTAATTTTAATCGCAGATAGTTATTTTTTTTAGATTCATTATTTGCAGTATTCTCTAACAGCGTCATGGGATCATTAATATTATTGATAACAAGATCCAAATCCCCATCATTATCCAAATCCCCATAAGCTGCTCCGTTAGAAAAGGTTTCAAAATTTAAACCCCATTGGTTGGTGACATCTTCAAACGTTAAATCTCCCTTATTTTTAAATATAAAATTGGGCGATTTAATCTCCGGAATGGCGGCTATCAATTCTTCTTGACTTACCAATCTTGCGGCTGTAAGTCTAAAGTCTCCGAAATCCCTATCGGTGACATCTTTTGGAAATCCATTTACTATTAGTAAGTCGTCCCAGCCGTCATTGTCAAAATCTGAGAACAAAGAGGCCCAGCTCCAATCGGTTTGATGCACTCCGGAATACATTCCAATATCACTATAGATAGGAAGACCGGTTTCCGGATTAGTACCCAGATTTAATTGCAGCGTATTTCTGGTATATTGGTATTCATAATTATACTTTTGCGTAAGTATTTCCCGCTGGTAACTGCTTCCCCCCTGAAATAGTTTTTTTCGCTTGTTATAGTAGGGTTGCATTTCGGAGGTAAATAGATCCAAGCGACCATTATTATTAATATCCCCAAAGTCGCTTCCCATGGAAGACAGACTAAAATGTTTAAATAGTGCACCGGCTTTATTGGTAAATGTACCGTCTTGATTATTTATATAGACCAAGTCACTTGTTAAATAATCATTTGCCACGTAAATATCCATCCAACCATCGGCGTTAAAATCGTTGATTAAAGCACTATGACTAAAACCGTTGTAGCGAATACCGGCATCTAAAGTAACATCTACAAATTGCGGGTGTCCTAAGCTATCGTTCCACCGGTTTTCAAACAATTTGTCCCGACTCATAGCTAACTTATCATCGGTTAAGGGTCTAAATTGATTGGGATTAATACCTTCTATTTGGTTTATTGCAATAAAAAGATCTAAATCTCCGTCATTGTCATAATCAAAAAATTGGGCATTGGATGAATGACTGTCATCTGCAATACCATAGGCTTCTGCCATTTCTACAAAGGTTGGAATACCATCCTCCGAATTTCCTTGATTAATATATAGCAGATTTTTTCTATGAAGTGGACTTTTTCTTAGGGTATTGCACACATAAATATCCAATTTGCCATCTAAATTAATATCAATTATGGTAACTCCTGAAGACCAATTCAGCGAATCTGGCTTTACAATTCCGGCTATTTTTGAAATATCTTTAAACTTTAAATTCCCTTCATTTAAGAATAGTTTATTTTCTACCTGATTTCCGGAAAGAAAAATATCATCCAAACCATCTCCGTTTACGTCTCCCAGAGCAACACCGGCACCATTGTATACAAACTCATTTACCAAAATATTTAAGGAATCATTTTCTTTTATTTGGTTGGTAAAATCGAGCCCTGAAATAGAAGTGTCTATTTTTCTGAACATTGTGGCGTTGTCCTTACACGCAAAAATGCCAAAGCAAATAACGAGGTAAAACAACTGGTTTTTTATTTTCATTGAATTCATATTTTAATAAAAACTACGCAAAATATAAATGAAGCGCAACAAATAAACAAATAAAAAGGCCACTGTAAAAGTGGCCCTTTTTGATTAAAATGTACTTGTAATCATGTATTAGTATCCGGGATTCTGTGTTAAAACACCAGATTGTAAATCCATTTGAGTTTGTGG
>CAYTDS010000440.1:0-1832 GCA_964436555.1 uncultured Flavobacteriaceae bacterium
TTGCAAAAGATGTCGGCATTTTCTTTTTTGGTAAAGATGCTTGTGTGATTTCCTTCCATTAACGTCAGCTTGCCGTTTGTTGAAAGACCAGTTAGTTCCTCCTGCATTTTCATGCTTTCCTCTTTAGACTTTCTTAGGTTTATTCCTTTTTTAAGGTATTTTTGGTATACGTCTTCTGGAATTTCTGAAATAGCATCAGTAAACACTCTTACAGGTAAAGATCCGAATTCATTTTTTTCCCCTGCCCTTTCCAATGTTGAATGATAATATTCATATTCTCTCCCCATGGTTCGAAGGTATTTACCGTCATGCAAAAAATCTATAGTTCGATGGTTAATTTCTTCGGGTAACCCTTCCATTACTCTAATAGATATGGGACCCATTAGCTTATCATAAAGCATCATAATACCCAAATCAGCTAAAATAGCCTGAAAATCATGCAACCATATCATGGATTTCCACTTAAAGGAAGATTTAGAAGGTATTGATTTTATTCTTTCCACTCGGTCCGGATGTGTAGTATCCAATAAGAACATAGCAACTACTTCGTTGGGGTAAAGTTCAGTGAAAACACGTATATAGGGGCCACCAATTGAGTGACCTGCCATAATATATGGTGGCGACTCTCCAGCCATTTCCAATAGTTTATGTAATTCATGAGCAATAGTTTCAGGGTCACGTGGGGTATCGTTTACATCGCTATATCCGATTCCAGCTCGGTCGTAACGGATGACTCTAATACTATCTTTAAGACCTTCGCTCAACCAATGATAATACTCAGTTGCCATTCCCAATCCTCCCTCAATGACAAGAGTAGGTTTATTGTTTTTTTCTCCAGTACCGTTTATGTGAAATTTGACTCCCTCAATATCAACAAGTTTTCCTGATGGTATATTGGGTTCGGGTCCGAATATTCGAAATGTTAAACCTGCCAGAATAATTAACACTAAGAGCAATCCTATTGACTTTGCAATCCATTTCAATGTTTTTGTAAAAACTTTCATGTTAATTTTGGTTTGTTAGTCATAATGATATACTACAAAATGTTATGTGGCGTTTTTTTTCATCCACCAATCAAGTCTTGTTTCCGATTTATAATTTTTTATTGTTGGTTTGGACTCCGCTCGTTCAATTAACATTTCGTTTAAATTTGCAACCACAGACCAAATTGTCCCGAACTTTTCCTTTTTTAATTCCAAGCATACACATTTATCAGATAATATTTCTTTGGCTTTTTGCAAATCCATTTTTATGATGGACTTCAAGTTATCTTTTAATCCCTTATATCTTTCCGTGCTTTTACTCCATTCAACTCCGCCACGGTCGTAAGCTTGCATTTCCTTTGCCTTAAACTCATTTGTTATGTATATAAATTGTTCATTTTTTTCAGGATGTCTAACAATGCTTTTTTGAGGTGCGGATTCTACCACTGCGATTTGTCCATTATTGTCTGCAATTAAAAAGTTATTCGCAGTTGATACTTTGGCTTTTTGAATTAGTTCTATCGCCTGTTTTGTGTTTTCACAATCTTCTAAAACCTTTCTTACAATAAAATGAAAACTGATTCCTGTCTGGACTTCAGTTCCATTGACGAACGACATTGAAACAGATAGTCCTTTTTCGTTAATTCCATCCGAGCGACCAATGAAAACGTCTGATTGACTTATATATGAGTACTTATCTTTAGGTGCTATTAAACTACTTTCTGTGAATTTTTTAAAATCAAATAGCATATCATAATTCCGACCAATTATTGTGGAATCGTCATTTTTGAAAGCAAATACACTACATTGTCCTGATGGATTAAAAACTCCTAGGCTTAATAAAAATGC
>CAYTDS010000441.1:0-1823 GCA_964436555.1 uncultured Flavobacteriaceae bacterium
GTCATGGTTCGGAATCTAGGGGTTTGGTTGAAAAAGAAAAAAGAGATTTATTTAAATTAACGCTGAGGGCAGGTCTAAACAATTCTTCGGCTACTATGCAGTATGCTCAGGAGGGTTTTTATAGTAGGTCATATGATTTTGGCCAAGAGTTACGACCTAGGGTAGGTGTTGAAGCTGAGTTTATGCTTCCTTTTAACAATAACAAATGGAGCTTGTTCTTGGAACCCACTTACCAGTATTTTAAAGCATCCGCAGAAAATAATACGGCAGGTTCAATACAAGTAGTAAGCCTGGATTATAAATCCATAGAAGTACCATTGGGCATAAGGCATTATTTCTTTTTAAGTAACAACTCCCGCATTTTTATTAATGGGGCCTTTATCTTCGATTTTCCGGTCAATTCTCGGACAACTACTTTGGCTGGTGGGGATTTTAGCATGGGTTGGGCTACGAATTCTGCTTTAGGTGCCGGGTACAGGTACAATAAGCTAAGTTTGGAGGCCAGATATCATACGTCTAGGCAATTATTGAACACACAATTCTGGGGCTCTGACTACAAAACAGTTTCAGTAATATTGGGGTATACCATTTTTTAGAATATAGGTTAATTTACTCCTTGAGATGTAAAAAAATCAGGAGACAGAAGTCAATATTTGGGCTATTATTGAACCTGAAGTAAAGGTTTAGAGATTAGTCATAAGGGTAAGAAACAAAAGGTGAATAGCCAATATGGGAAGTAATTTTTAGGTTTAAATTTGAGTTTTTTTTGAGTTTAGACTTGCTCTTGATGCCGGCACTTGAAACTTGCAATTTTTTCCTTAAATTTGCACCCTTAAAACCAAGAAGTTGCCTAAAATAGGAGACATACAACTACCTGATTTTCCTTTACTTCTTGCGCCTATGGAAGATGTAAGCGATCCGCCGTTTCGTGCACTATGCAAGGAACATGGCGCAGATGTGGTATACACCGAATTTATTTCCTCAGAAGGCCTTATTCGTGATGCGGCTAAGAGCATGATGAAATTGGATATTTATGAAAAGGAACGCCCGGTGGGGATTCAGATATTTGGTGCCGAATTAGACTCCATGCTGCAAGCTATTGATATTGTAGAAAAATCCAATCCCGATATTATTGATATTAATTTTGGTTGTCCCGTAAAAAAGGTGGTTTGTAAAAATGCCGGTGCGGGAATCTTAAAGGATATTCCCTTAATGGTAAAGCTTACTGCAGAGATGGTAAAACGCACCCATCTTCCGGTTACTGTTAAAACCCGTTTGGGATGGGATGCGGATTCTATTAAGATTGTTGAGGTGGCAGAGCGCTTGCAGGATGTGGGAATTAAAGCCATCTCCATTCACGGCAGAACACGGGTACAGATGTATAAAGGGGAAGCCGATTGGGGACCTATTGCCGAAGTGAAAAACAACTCCCGAATGTACATTCCGGTTTTTGGCAACGGTGATGTAGACACCCCGGAAATGGCTATGAAAATGAGGGATGAATACGGACTAGATGGCGCTATGATCGGTAGGGCGAGTATAGGATACCCTTGGTTTTTCAATGAGGTAAAACACTATTTCAAAACAGGAACACATTTAGCTCCTCCTACGCTCGAAGAACGCGTCCATGCGGCAAAACGCCATTTGGAAATGGCTATTGATTGGAAAGGGGAGAAACTAGGGGTTTTTGAAACCCGAAGACATTACACCAATTATTTTAAAGGTATTCCCAACTTTAAGGAATATCGCATGCAAATGGTCACCAGTGATGAATCAGAAGCAGTTTTTGCGGCTTTTGATGCCGTTCTGGAAAACTTCGCCGA
>CAYTDS010000442.1:0-1807 GCA_964436555.1 uncultured Flavobacteriaceae bacterium
ATCCCTGTAGAGCCGTAAAATTACAAATTTATACTAACGTGAAGAAATAAACCGGTAGCGATAAGTAGTTGTTATAATGATACTTACTTGTTCTAGCATATTTCTCCCACCAGAAGCAACCCATTAATTTTAGTCAGATTTTAAGAGGATGCCAACACAATTTCATTAAAAAGATTTTACTTTTACCGCATGCGGAAAAAAAATACCAGACTCATCTTTGAACATGTTGAAGTTATTGATGCAGGAGCTAAAGGCAAAACCATTGGAAAAGCCCCTGACGGCCGAGTTGTTTTTTTATCAAATGCTGTTCCCGGCGATATTGTTGACGTCCTAACTACAAAAAAAAGAACCTCTTACTTTGAAGGGGAAGCGATACATTTCCATTCCCTATCTGAAAAACGAACAAAACCGGAATGCACTCATTTTGGGGTTTGCGGTGGCTGCAAATGGCAGAACATGGAATATGCCCAACAGCTATTTTACAAACAAAAAGAGGTAGAAAATAATCTTCGTCGTATTGGTCATTTAGAACTCCCGGAGGTAAGTCCGATACTCGGTTCTGCTAAAACTTATTTTTACCGAAATAAAATGGAATTTTCCTTTTCGGATAGCCGGTGGCTTAGTTTGGATGAAATTAAATCCAAAGCTGATATCGAAGATAAAAATGCACTTGGTTTTCATATACCGGGAATGTGGGATAAAATTCTGGACATTAAGAAATGTCACTTGCAAGAAGATCCCTCAAATGCGATACGTCTAGAAATAAAACACTTTGCAATAAAAAACAACATCACTTTTTTTAATCCAAGACACCTCCTGGGAGAACTAAGAACACTGATGATCAGAACATCTTCAACAGGAGAGCTCATGGTCTTGATACAGTTTTATGAGAATCATGAACCCAGAAGAAAGAGCTTACTGGAGCATGTGGTTAAAACCTTTCCCGAAATTACATCGCTATTGTATGTAATCAATCAAAAACAGAATGACACAATATATGATCAGGAAATAAACTGCTTTTCCGGACGTGATCATATTTTTGAGGAAATGGAGGGACTTCGGTTTAAAATTAATGCCAAGTCTTTTTACCAAACCAACTCTCAGCAGGCCTATGAGTTATACAAAGTTACCCGAAATTTTGCCGGACTAACCGGGAACGAATTGGTGTATGATTTGTACACGGGCACAGGTACCATAGCCCAATTTATTGCAAAAAAGGCTAAAAAAGTAGTCGGCATTGAATCTGTTCCGGAGGCAATTACAGATGCAAAGGCTAATGCAATTCTGAATAAAATCGAAAATGTTTCCTTTTTTGTAGGCGATATGAAAACTATATTTAACGAAACTTTTATTCAACAAAATGGCACTCCGGATGTAATAATTACCGATCCTCCAAGAGACGGGATGCATGCCAATGTAGTGCAGCAAATATTGCAAATTGCACCAAATAAGGTGGTTTATGTCAGCTGTAATAGTGCTACTCAGGCTAGGGATTTGGCGGCGATGAAGGAACTGTATTGGGTTTCAAAAGTTCAGCCGGTAGACATGTTTCCACAAACCCACCACGTAGAAAATGTTGTACTTTTGGAAAAGCGAAATTAAAATAATTCAATTTATGCGAAACGGGAAGATAATGGTTGTGTTTGTTGTGGCAATCCTATCCTTAATGGCATGTGAGAAAGATGATATTTGTGTAGACGGTACTACACCACTATTGGTGATTCGCTTTTATGATGTAGAGGATACTTTAGTAGTTAAAGCTGTTTCCGGGTTAAATGTTCAAGGTTTGTTAGAAAATGAGCCACAA
>CAYTDS010000443.1:0-1802 GCA_964436555.1 uncultured Flavobacteriaceae bacterium
AGGGCATAATCAGGTTTTCCTGTAATAAGGATTACTTGAGGGCTATTTTCCAACGACTCCAGCAAATCAAAACCACTAATGATTGGCATTTCTACGTCAAGAAAAATAAGGTCAATCTGATTGTTCTTAATACCATTTTTTGCTTCAATGGCATTGCTGTATTCGGCTACTAATGCTAGGTTGGGATGGTTGTTTACGAGTTTGGCAACCGCCATTCTTTGCATAGAGGAGTCGTCTACGATAATACTTCTTAATTTCATAAGGGCTTGATTTGTGGGGTTAAATCATCGACAAATTACTGAAAAAACAAGTTTAGCTGCAATAAAAGATGTAAACAATGCAGTATTTGTTGTGTAATCGGTGATGACCATAGTTTATTTGGCTTTTAGGTTAAGTTCTTTAATTGTTATTCATGAACCTATAACGAAGATTTTTCTTATTTCTTGTAATTAGTGTTAATAATTATTACTTTTGCCGTCCAAAAAATATTTATACATATGAATCATTACGAAACTGTTTTCATTTTAAATCCCGTTCTATCTGATACGCAGATAGAGGAAACAGTTAAGAAATTTGAAGATTTCTTAATTAGTAAAGGAGCCACGATGGTCTCCAAGGAAAATTGGGGGCTTAAGAAACTGGCCTATCCAATACAGCACAAGAAAAGTGGTTTTTACCATTTGTTTGAATTTACTTCTGACGGAGAGCTAATATCTCCTTACGAATTAGAGTTTAAAAGAGATGAACGTGTTATGCGATTTTTAACTGTTAAGTTGGATAAACACGCTGTTTCATGGGCAGAAAGAAGAAGAACAAAGTTAAAAACCAAAGCATAAGACTATGTCATCAATAGAACAAGAAGCAAAAGGTAAAAAAGATGGGGAAATAAGATATCTTACCCCGCTTAACATTGACACCAATACACAAAAAAAGTACTGTAGATTTAAAAGATCTGGTATTAAATATGTAGACTATAAAGATGCCGATTTTTTATTAAAATTGGTAAATGAGCAAGGTAAATTACTTCCTAGAAGGCTTACCGGAACTTCTTTAAAGTACCAAAGAAAAGTGGCAGTTGCCGTAAAAAGAGCTCGTCACCTTGCCTTAATGCCTTACGTTGCCGATTTATTAAAATAAACGATACTCATCATGGAAATTATATTAAAAGAAGACGTACAAAACCTTGGCTTTAAGGACGATTTGGTCAATGTAAAAAATGGTTTTGGAAGAAACTATCTTATTCCGCAGGGCTTGGCAGTTATGGCTACGGCATCTGCAAAAAAAGTCTTAGCTGAAAATTTAAAACAAAGAGCTCATAAGGATAAGAAAATTGTTGATGGTGCAAACAAAATAGCAGAAGCCATAAAGCAATTAGAGATAAAAATACCAGCAAAAACTGCTGGAGGAGATAAACTTTTTGGTTCAATATCTAATATTGATTTAGCCGCAGAACTGCATAAGGCAGGTCATGAAATTGATAAAAAGTATATTACTATACAAGGAGGTTCTATAAAAAAGACTGGATCTTATACTGCGCAAATTAGATTGCATAGAGATGTTGTTGCAGAATTGACCTTTGATGTTATAGCGGAGAAAATTTAATTTAAAGAGTTATCAAATTGAATTAGGTCGTCTAAAAAGTAGTTTTTAGATGACCTTTTTGTTTACTACTCAATTATTAGTATGAAATATACCAGACTTTCTAAAGAGCAACTGGAAGAATTACAACAAGAGTTTATAAATTTTTTAGCTACTCAATCCATCACAGCAGATGAATGGAAAAAATTGAAACAAGAAAACCC
>CAYTDS010000444.1:0-1795 GCA_964436555.1 uncultured Flavobacteriaceae bacterium
CTACCGGTTACGGAACGAAATGACCTCCCCTACAAATCGAATGTTGTGGCAGAGTTTGCTGGGGAACAAGTTGGGGTTATGCATGCCTGCGGTCACGATACCCATACTGCCATTTTAATGGGTGTTGCAGAGGTACTGTCCAAAAACAAGGACAAAATAAAAGGGACTGTGAAATTTATTTTTCAGCCTGCAGAAGAAGGTCCACCGGAGGGTGAAGAAGGTGGTGCCAAATTAATGGTAAAAGAAGGGGTACTTCAAAACCCGAAAGTAGATGCTATTTTTGGGCTCCATATTAACTCACAAACTCCCGTTGGAGTTATCCGATATAAATCTGGCGGAACAATGGCTGCGGCTCAGCGTTTTGTTATTAATGTAAAAGGAAAACAAAGTCACGGTTCGCAACCTTGGTCCGGCGTAGATCCTATTTTAATTAGTGCCAAAATTATTGATGGATTGCAAACCATTATAAGCAGAGAAGTAAATCTAACCAATGAGGCTGCGGTAATAACCGTAGGTAAAATTACTAGTGGTGTTCGGTTTAATATCATTCCGGAAAGTGCAGAAATGATTGGTACCATCCGCACGTTGGATTACGATATGCAAGCTCAGATTACTCGTAGAATGGAAGAAATGGTACCGGCTATTGCCAAGACTTTTGGGGGTGAAGCTACCATAGAAATTACCACCAGTACGGAGATTACCTATAATGACCCTGCATTAGTTGCACAAATGATACCTACTATTGAAAAAGTAGCCGGAAAGGAAAATGTTCAAATACAAAAAGCAGTAACTGGCGCGGAAGATTTTTCATATTTTCAAAAAGAAGTTCCCGGTTTTTTCTTCTTTTTAGGCGGTATGGCACCGGGCACCACAGCATCTTATCCACATCATACACCTGATTTTCTCATTGATGATAGCGGAATGTTGCTAGGAGTAAAAGCTTTAACCCAGATGAGTTTGGATTATTTGGCGAAATAAAGGATGAAAGTTGGGATTTAGGTGAACTATTGTTTAGCGACAACTAATTTTAGCTTTGTAAGTAGAAGGTGTTTTCTTTATTTTATGTAAACAAAATTGCCCTTATCTTTGCAAACTAAAAATAAAATAAAACGATAATGAAAAATATTGCATTTGGAATAGTATTGTTGTTATTTTCTCAGGGTATTAATGCTCAAAATAAAAAAGATCTTTTAGTAGAAGTAGAAAATTTAAGGGCAGAGTTGGCTGCCACCAAGGCGTCATTAACTGAAGCACGGCAAAATGAGCGTACAAGCCTTGCCAAAGCAGAAGCCAATGAAAATCAGGCTTTAGAACTGCAAAAAATCAATGCCTCTTTAATGACCAATCTCAATACGATTACGGAAGCTTCCGCTCAAAGAACGGATAATATTGGTCGCACTTTAGAAACCTTAAAGACAAAAGAAGCGCAGTTGAAGCGTATAACCGATCAGTTTAGTTATAATGATTCTATTGCATTGATTGTATTAACTAACCTAAAGAAAGTCCTGGGGGAAGATGCCAATGTAGGTGTTGAAAATGGAACTATAGCCACGTCGTTACCCGCTAATCAGTTATTTGGTACTAGTGCAACAAGTTTTACTGTGGATACAAATGCGGATATTACCTTAGGGCAAATTGCCAGAGTACTCAATGCCACCAGTGATGCAGTTATTACTATCGAAACCCAAAACGGGGGAGCAGATAACTTGGATTTAAGCGCGAGACAGGCTGCAGCCATTGCCCAAAATTTGACAAGTAGACATAGTGTGTCCCCAACTAGGATTACCGCTTACGG
>CAYTDS010000445.1:0-1793 GCA_964436555.1 uncultured Flavobacteriaceae bacterium
ATCTGCTTCAATCATCAGCTAAACTCCAGAAACTTGTAAGAATACTTAAAGAACGTGCCAACTTTGTTCATGAGCTTTGGAACCTAAGTAACTACTTCTTTGTTAGACCCTTAACGTTTGACACTAAATCCGCTTCAAAACAATGGCAACAAGAAACCCCTCAACTAATGGAAAACGTAATATCCATATTTGAGGTTATGACAATATTCTCTAAGGAGAATATTGAGACGGAATTGACAAAATGGATTATTGCTAATAAACTAAGTTTAGGCAAAGTAGTGCCTCCATTGCGACTTGCATTAGTTGGACAATTAAAAGGACCAGATATTTTTGAAATTTTAGAACTTCTTGGCAAAGACGAAAGTATAATTCGAATACAAAATGCTATTGACACCCTTTAAACTTTAATATTTTCATAAAATTTTCCAAATATATACCATAAAATACACGGATAGGCATTACATTACAGTATTATTCAAACCACAAAAACATCATGATGCAATTCTTTTCTATACCAATCATTATTTTTATTGTAATTTTTCTATTTGCGTCCTTTTTTATAGTTCGACAGCAAACTGCGGTAATTATAGAGCGCTTCGGTAAATTCCACAGCATTCGGCAATCCGGCCTTCAGTTGAAAATTCCCCTAGTGGATAGAATTGCAGCTCGTATAGGGTTAAAAATCCAGCAATTAGACGTTATTATAGAAACCAAAACGTTAGATGACGTATTTGTCAAACTTAAGGTGTCTGTTCAGTATGTGGTTATAAAGAGTAAAGTATATGAGGCCTTTTACCAACTGGAATATCCCCATGACCAAATTACATCTTATGTTTTTGATGTGGTCCGTGCTGAGGTACCCAAAATGAAGCTTGATGATGTTTTTGTCAAAAAAGATGATATTGCTATTGCAGTAAAAGCAGAATTACAAGACTACATGTTAGATTACGGTTACGATATCATAAAAACGCTGGTTACCGATATAGACCCAGATGCTCAGGTAAAAGAAGCCATGAATCGAATTAACGCCTCAGAACGGGAAAAAATAGCAGCCCAATTTGAAGGCGACGCCGCCCGTATTTTAATTGTAGAAAGAGCAAAAGCGGAGGCGGAAAGTAAACGGCTACAGGGGCAGGGAATTGCAGATCAACGAAGAGAAATTGCCCGGGGACTAGAGGAATCTGTTGAAGTTCTCAATAAAGTTGGTATTAACTCTCAAGAAGCTTCTGCATTAATCGTGGTAACACAGCACTATGATACTCTTCAATCTATTGGCGAGGCGACACATACCAACCTAATCTTATTACCCAACTCTCCGCAAGCAGGCAGTGACATGCTTAATAATATGGTTGCATCGTTCACCGCCAGCAATGTAATTGGGGAGGCGATGAAGAAAGATAAGTTAAAACCCAAGAACTAGGACTCCAAATTGGTTTAATAAAAAAGTGCTGCTCCTAAAAAACTCTCTTTTTATTCATAATTAAGTCTTCAACAGTTCAAAAAAAATAAAAAAGGAATTAGAACAGTTTCTTTGGTTTTTCTTATTAGGGTTGATGATTTACTTCTCATTTTAAATCAACCCCGCTAAAATCGCTTTAAAATAGCCCTTTTTCAATAGAAAATACCAATCGATATAATTATAAAGATAAGCTATTTCTATCTATTTCTTTTCCTGAACTTTGGCCCAAGTATCCCTCAGGCCTACGGTTCTGTTAAATACCAAATTTTCAGTTGTAGAATCCTCATCAACATTAAAATATCCAAGTCGCTGAAATTGAAACTTATCTCCAATT
>CAYTDS010000446.1:0-1791 GCA_964436555.1 uncultured Flavobacteriaceae bacterium
GTTAAATTGAATATTAAAATTGATGCCTACTACCATACAATTACCGATGAACAGGCTATTAAAGAATGGGACCAAGCCATGCACTCGTTTCATAATGGATTCACGACGATAGAAATACCCAATGTGCTTGTAAGATATAGACTTACCGAAACAGTGAACAATATTGTAGCTATAATGGAATCGTTAAAGCGAAGCGTAAAAGTTATTTAAGTGCTGCTGACTAACTGTTTTGATCCTGTTTAAAAGTGTGGGCTTATCAAGATAGCTGTTCCAAAACCTTGCCTCTAAAAACTGATTGCCTATTTTATTCTAAAACCTAAGCTCCATTTGTGGATATTTGTGAATACGTAATTCTTTTTTCCATGTTATTGCCTTTTAAACAGCATTGTCATGGAAAAAGGAATAGCATCTTAAAATGGTACGCATGAATTTTTATATGACCTGAAAGGAACTTATTACCGTATTTTCAATGCCATGGGAAATAGTCTAAATCTCAACAAAATAAAAGCGTCTATGGAATTAGGAAGGCATTTTCGAAATTTTTAACCTACTTTTCCAGATTTGGAAAGTTGCATACCTAAGTTGTCATGATTATAAATTTAAAATTTACTATTTTTAAAAAATGTAACCTTAGAGAGGCAATTCCACACTATGTCAAAAATTACGCTACTGCAATAAAACACTTTAAAAATTTTAATAATGGAAAAACAACGAAGAACCTTTATCCAAAAAATGGGAATACTAGCTGCCACAACCTCCATAGCTCCGCAAATTGTGTTATCTTCCAATAGGTCTCAAAAGGCTAAATTAGGAATCGCACTTGTAGGTCTAGGGTATTACAGTACAGATTTATTGGCTCCTGCGCTTCAATTGACAAAACATTGCGAATTGAGGGGTATTGTAACAGGTAGCCCGGAGAAAATTCCAGTATGGCAAGAAAAGTACGGTATAAAGGATAAGAATGTATACACGTATTCCAATTTTGATAAGATCGCCAACAATCCGGACATAGATGTGGTTTACGTAGTGCTACCCCCTTCTATGCATGCAGAATATACCATCAGAGCTGCCAAAGCCGGAAAGCATGTTTGGTGCGAAAAGCCAATGGCACCCTCTGTTGCCGATTGTGAGGCAATGATTAAAGCCTGTGCCGATAATAAGGTAAAATTAGCTATTGGTTATCGCTGTCAACACGATCCAAACATCCAAGCCTATATGAATGTGGCTAAGGAAAAACCTTTCGGAAAAGTAAAAATGATTACTTCAGCGGCCGGTTATTTTGATGGCAGGTCTACCCATTGGAAACAAAACAAGGCACTTGGAGGCGGAGTTATGGGTGATATGGGAGTATACGCGCTACAAGGTGCAAGATTAGCAGCAGGTGAGGAGCCCATTTCGGTGGTCGCACAGGCTTCCACAACACGACCAGAAATATATCACGAAGTAGAGGAAACCATGATGTTTCAATTGGAATTTCCAAGTGGTGCAAGAGCTTCTTGCCAAACTAGTTTTGGAATTCAGATGAATCATTTGCAAGTGAATTATGAAAAAGGGTGGTTAAAAATGGAACCGCATTCCTCTTATGGAGGCAATAATGGTAGTATGTCTAATGGAACAGTAATCAATTTTCCTTTGGAAAATCAGCAGGCCAAGCAAATGGATGACGATGCCTTAGCGCTTATTAACAATTCTCCCTTGTTGGTACCCGGAGAAGAGGGATTACGAGATATACGGGTTGTAGAAGCTATTTATAAATCAGTTGCTCAAAACTGTGAAATAAAGATATAGAAA
>CAYTDS010000447.1:0-1789 GCA_964436555.1 uncultured Flavobacteriaceae bacterium
TAGTTTTTCCGGACATTTTAAATGCTAACAAAGACCTTGCTATTTCTTGTAACCAATGAGCCACTTTATACTTATACTTAGATTCTACTAAGCTGGTTTCTAGTCCTTTGGTTATAGTGAATTTAAAAACAAAATAAACCAACAACACTAGTAGTAGGCCATAAATTATAAAAAAGGGATGATAAAGGGAGAGTAAAGCTAGTCCAAAAACGATTTGTAAGAATGCGGCAGGAATGTCTAAAAGCAATTTGGATAGCCCTTTTTGTACGGTTAGGGTGTCAAAAAACCGATTCGCCAATTCGGGTGGGTATTCCTTATTGAACGCCTCTGTTTTAATTTTTGGAAATCTATAGGCAAATTCAAAAGAAGATCTTGTAAATATCTTCTGTTGAATATTTTCAATGATACGCATTTGCATTAATTGCAATACCCCTCCAAATGCAACTCCAAGTGTCACAAGAATTACCAGTACTATCCATGAAGTACTCATTTGAGCGCCCTGAATAAGATTAATAATTGCCTGAATACCCAGTGGAAGGGAGAGGTTAACTAAACCAGCAAATATGGCATAATATAGTATTTGAAATATATCTCTCTTATCCAAACTCATTAAACCTACAAGGCGTTCCCAAGCTGTAAGGATTACTTTAGACATTGTACCGGTGATTTAAATTGTTTAAAACTAATTCCGTTAAATATAAGGTAGGTGAGGTAGCCGATTTACAGTTGGTTAAGGACGGAAAATGATCCATCAAAAAATGTTGATGTAAACCACTCTCAATAACAGTACTACTAAGACTTAGCGCATTTTTATAGTCATGATCTACAGCTTGTATCATTTTGGCCAAACGGCTAACCAACCTTTTATAAATGGCAAAATAGCCTTCTTTATTCTCCGAATCTACTTCTTTGGTTAAATAGGATTTAGAAAATTCATTTATCATTATCGTGGTTAACATATCATGATTAATAAATGAAAAGTTTGAATCTTCTTTACTTGGCTTGGTGATTATCCCTATTGCTATTTTAAGTTTCTCTAAAGGTTGCTCAATACTATGGGTTGCAAAAACCAATTGATATTCCATCCACCCCCAATACCATGATGCCAAATACAATAGAAGTTTATGTTTACTCTCAAAATACCTATAAATAGAACTCTCATTAGACCCTATTCGATCGCCTAGCTTTTTAAACGTAAACGCTTCAAAACCCAGATCGTAAATCATTTGAATACCATGCTTAAGTATGCGTCTCCCCAACTCTGAAGATTCGGGATCCTTTAAGAATAGTTTTTCGTTAATAACAATTTTAACGGATTGTTTTAGCTGTTCCACTATGGCTTGCTTTAAATTAAAACAAAGATAATCGCAATAATAATAGTAATACTATTATAATATAATATTTTAACTATTAATTAAAGATAGTATAACTTTTACAATAAAAAATGAAATGAGCTCATAAAAAGCGAATCAAATAGGATAATTAATAGGATTTCCAATTCTTCCTTTGGACCTTTCAAAGGTTTAATCTGAAGAATCTTCCCTCAAAAGCGTGATAAAGTGTTTTCTTGAGATTTCCTTTGCCCCTAGGCTTTCTAAATGTGAGGTATACATTTGGCAATCTATTAACTTGTAGTTTTCCTTTGCCAAGTGCCGTGCCAATTCTATAAAAGCTGCCTTTGAAGCATTGCTTACTTTACTAAACATACTTTCGCCACAAAAAACATGACCTAAATCTATCCCGTAGAGTCCGCCTACTAAACTCCCTGCCTCCCAAACTTCAAAAGATT
>CAYTDS010000448.1:0-1779 GCA_964436555.1 uncultured Flavobacteriaceae bacterium
AACGAATTTCTGAATTTGGAAGGGAATAAGTTATCTACTTCCAAAAATTGGGCGGTATGGTTGCACGAGTATTTGGAAGAATTTCCAGATATGCAAGATGTGCTTCGGTACACGCTCACTGCAAATGCCCCGGAAACCAAGGACAATGACTTTACCTGGAAAGATTTTCAGGCAAGGAACAATAATGAGCTATTGGCCATTTTTGGAAATTTTATAAATCGTGCTGCAGTACTTACCCATAAATATTATGAGGGGGTAGTGCCACAACCGGGCCAATTTACCGATGTGGATAATGCTACTCTGGCCGATTTACAAAAATTTCCAGCAATAATAAGCAGTTCCATTGAAAAGTACCGCTTTCGGGAAGCCAGTCAGGAATTGATGAACCTAGCGCGACTAGGAAACAAATATTTGGCAGACGAGGAACCTTGGAAAATAATTAAGACAGATGAGGAACGGGTGAAAACCGTAATGTTCGTTGCCCTTCAAATTGCTGCTGCGCTAGCCGTTTTGAGTGAGCCCTTTTTGCCTTTTACAGCAACCAAATTAACAAAAATGCTTGGGTTTACATCCAACACCCAATTGGGTTGGGAGGCGGTTTCCAACACAAGAATCCTGTTGGCTCCCGGGCATAAAATAAATACAGCAGAATTACTTTTTAGCAAAGTAGAGGATGAAACCATTCAGGCACAACTAGATAAACTCACGGCTACAAAAAAGGCAAATGAAACCATGAACAAAGTAATTACACCTCAGAAAGAGACTATTAGTTTCGATGATTTTTCAAAGCTCGATATCCGCATAGGTACCATTATGGCAGCTGAAAAAATGGCAAAAGCAAAGAAATTGTTGGTTCTAAAAATTCAAACGGGATTAGACACCCGAACTATTGTTTCCGGTATTGCCGAAAGTTTCGCTCCCGAAGAAATTATCGGGAAAAAGGTTACTGTTTTAATCAATTTGGCCCCAAGGGAACTCCGTGGCGTAATCAGTGAAGGGATGATTTTAATGACAGAAAACCAAGATGGTAAGTTGGTTTTTCTAAATCCGGATGAAAGCGGAGTAGCTGATGGGGAAACTGTGAGTTGATTTTAAACACAGTGCCTTACTTTTTTATTTTCAATTAGAATCCTTTATCCTGCTTTGGATTCTTTGTAACTTTATAAAAAATCAAAGAAAAGATGTTATCCAAAAAATTAGAAAAAGTATTAAACGATCAGATTCGTATTGAGGCAGAATCCTCACAAGTATATCTGTCCATGGCGTCATGGGCGGAGGTAAAGGGGCTGGAAGGTATTGCACGGTTTATGTATTCCCATTCTGATGAAGAGCGGGTGCACATGTTAAAGTTGATAAAATATGTGAACGAACGTGGCGGAAAAGCATTTATTTCTGACCTGAAAGCACCAAAAACCGATTTTGTGTCTTTCCAAAAAATGTTTGAAGAATTGTATGAGCATGAGCAATTTGTTTCTAACAGCATCAATGAACTGGTGCATGTTACCCTACAGGAAAAAGATTATGCCACCCATAATTTTTTACAGTGGTATGTAGCAGAGCAAATTGAAGAAGAAGCATTGGCCCGCACCATTCTGGATAAGATAAACCTCATTGGAAATGATAAAGGTGGTTTGTATCTTTTTGACCGTGATGTACAGCAAATTACAGCAGATAGTGCTGCGGCCGACCCTGCACCATAAATTTAACAAAATTCTTTATTTAGATTGAATTAAAATAGTTAGTTTCGCTCCATGCTTTTACAATTGGCATGGGGAAGAA
>CAYTDS010000449.1:0-1773 GCA_964436555.1 uncultured Flavobacteriaceae bacterium
GATATTTCTTTATCATTCCTTTTTACAGTTTTAGCATTGTCATCCAGTTCCAAATCAAGAAAAGAATACCTATCTCCCTCCTCTAACACCGGCGCAAAATCTTCAGTTCTTCTCAGCAAGTTCTTTATTCTTGCCACTAATTCTATAAATTTAAAAGGTTTTACCAAATAGTCATCAGCTCCTGTACTTAATCCCAAGACAATATTCTCTGCACTACCTAAGGCGGTAAGAAAAAGAATAGGGACTTGCCTATTGCTGTTTCGTATTGCTTTACAAACTTCCAGACCATTAATGGTAGGTAGCATAATGTCTAAAATTATTAAATCAAATTTTGTTGACTTTATAAAATCAAGTCCATTTTCCCCGTTAAAAGCAATGGTCAAATTAAAACCTTCTTCCGTTAGCCCCTTATTCACAAAGGAACAAACCCTAGGGTCATCTTCAATAAGTAAAATTTTATTTTTCTTCTTCGTCCCCATTTTGATAATCAAACAATTTTAATAAACAATGGGTTATACCTATGTTTACAGGAATTATAAATAGCCAGATGGTTAGCGAGGCAAGATATATTTCTCGAGTTAATCTAAATGATAAATCTCCATTATATTTCGTAAAATGGTATCAAAATCTATTTTCAAATCTATTAATTTACCCGTGTGTATATCAAAAACCCAACCATGAACTTTTAAACCTCTGTCTCTATAGGCTTTTTGCACAGCAGAAGTTTTGATTAGGTTTACACATTGTTCCTGGACATTTAACTCAACTAAACGATCATATTTTTTTTCTTCATCAGTAATAGCCTCTAATTCTCTTCTATGAATTCTATAAACGTCTCTAATATTTCGCAACCAAGGGTTTAATACACCCAAATCTGCCGATAGCATAGCTGCCTTAACACCTCCGCAGGAATAATGTCCACAAACAACCACATGATTTACTTTAAGATGCTGCACAGCATATTCCACCACAGACATTACATTTAGATCAATACTGATAACCATATTCGCAATGTTTCTGTGAACAAATACCTCTCCAGGGCCCAAGCCCATAAGATCTTCTGCTGTTACTCTACTATCGGAGCACCCAATGTAAAGCAGTTCAGGATTTTGCCCTTTTCCTAAATCATTAAAAAATTCAGGATCTACATTTAATTTGTTTTCTATCCATTGCTCATTATTTTCAAATACTCTGTCTAAATTCATGATTTAAGCTCTATGGTTTATATAAGTCTTTTTTTGGTAAAAGGGTAAAAAAGTCAATATAACTTGGTGGGTTTACTACAATTCCCCTCTCCGAAACTAACTTTATAGTAATATTCCTATTTCTTGCTTTTATAGCAAAGTCCTCTAAAATTTCAATAACATCGTTGTCCAAATACCGTGTTTTGCGAACATCAATTTCTAAAAAAGAATTTTCAGGCACCCGGTCCAATTCCTTTAGAATAGCTCCCTTATTAATGAAGGTAACTTCTTCTGCAAGTGTCATTTTTAATTTGTTGTCATTAATATCATCCCCTTCTTTATGAAGGAAGTGAGAGTTCTGGTAACTTTTATATAGTACAATAAATATGCCCACAACAAGTCCCATACCTACCCCAACTAAAAGATCCTTAAAAATGATACCTAATATGGTAATAATAAAAGGGACAAATTGCTTCCAACCTAATTTCCACATTTTAAGAAATAAGGCGGGTTTAGCCAATTTGTAACCCACAACAAATAATACAGCTGCTAAGACAGACAACGGTATCATATTTAATATGGTAGGAAT
>CAYTDS010000450.1:0-1766 GCA_964436555.1 uncultured Flavobacteriaceae bacterium
AAAGATGGTTTAAAAGTAGTGGTGAGTACCATACCCTTTTTTATTATCGCCGGATTTATTGAAGGCTTTCTCACCCGATATTCTGATATGCCCAATTGGCTGGCACTTTTAATCATTGGCAGTTCATTGGCCTTAATCTTATTTTATTATGTTCTATTTCCAACCTTAGTAACCAAAATAAATGCAAAACACACCGCAAAAGTACATTGAGCTTAAAGTTAATCGGGATTTTGGTGATATAATTACCACCTATTTTGAGTTTCTAAAACAAAATTTAAAAAAATTTACCAATGTATTCCTCAGCTATAATGGTATCTTTTTGGTAGGTCTCTTAATTGTAAGTTACCTATTAGTATCCGGAGCAATTGGTTTAATTTCATCTACTTATGACGGGCATGGTGCTAGTGCAAGTCTGATTATGGGAGAAAAATACTCTACCTATCTCATTGTTGGCGGTATTTTATTCTTCATTATTTTTATCATAGTCGCCATGCTGAATTACAGTTTGGCTGCCGCTTACATGATAAAATATGAAGAAACCAAAGGGCTGCTTTTCGATAAAAGTGAAGTCTGGTATTTCTTTAAGCAGAAAATTGGTGCCATCTTTGTCTTCATTATCTTGCTCATTGTAATATACCTTGGGGTATCCGTAGTAGGTATAATCCTTGCTATTATACCCTTAGTTGGAATTTTTGCTTACTACATACTTATCTTTTTTGTATTGGCGTGGTTTGGTGTTTCCTTCTTTTGTATGCTACAGGAAAACAAAGATGTTACAGAAGCTTTTGGGGAGGGCTGGAATTTGGTGACTAAGAGTTTCTGGAAATCCGTCGGTGTAAACTTTGTGCTAGGACTACTGAATGGCATACTTTTTTTTATAGTCCTTATTATCCCGGGTATAATTTTGGGGTTATACACTTTTCATGTGGTACAAAATGATGTAGATATCTCCGCCTCAATTGTACCTACTATTGTCTATACGCTAGGTACCTGCATGATTCTTATAACTTCTGTTTATTCGCAATGTCTATCGCAGTTTGTAAATGGTATTTTATATTACGGGCTGCATGAGAAGATGTATAATACGAATACAAGAAGTAAAATAGACCAAATCGGAAATTCGGGACAGTGATAAAAATTACAATTCTTATTTTCACTTTTTTTACATTAAGTCTTGGCCTTGCCCAACACTCAAAGGATTCCATTGTCTTAAAAGGGGACACTACAACGCTAAATCAATTGCGTTATTTTGATTCGGATTTGAATCAAAAATATTCCGATCAAGCGTTTAATTATGATCGTAAAGATGGGGAAGCACAAAATGTATTGGTCCAATTTATAAATTGGATTTTTAAAGGCCTGCAGCGCATTTTTGGTATTAATATTCCTCCTAACCTAGCCGAAATCATGGAATATCTCGTGTATGTACTCCTTGGTGTTTTGGCACTCTATCTTTTGGTAAAATTTATAATTGGCGAAAACATTTCTTCTCTTTTTACAAAAAAGGCGGTTTCAATCCTAGATATCAATATGGCTGAGCAGCATATCGAAAATCTGGATTTAGATGTTTTAATTACCAATGCAATTCAACAAAAAAACTTTCGGCTAGCTATTCGTTATCAATACCTTAAGGTCCTAAAATTGCTATCTCAAAAAAATATTATTGAATGGCATTACGAAAAAACCAATTTAGATTATCAGAATGAAATCAATCATGCTGGTTTAAAACCTCTCTTTAAAGAAGTTTCATATCTCTATGATTATAT
>CAYTDS010000451.1:0-1765 GCA_964436555.1 uncultured Flavobacteriaceae bacterium
ATAAAAATTACGATAATTATATTCGTAAAGACTGGAAGGACCAAAATTCGACCATACATCTTTTGGAAAGTTTCACAGCTTTGTATGAGGTTTGGCCGGATCCATTGGTGAAAGAACGTTTACACGAATTGATGGTGCTAATCAGAGATACTATAACAACCGAAAGGGGCTTTTTGAACTTACATTTACAACGCGACTGGACACCTATATCTCTGCGCGATTCTTCGGAAGCCTACAGAAAACAGCACTATTATCTGGACCATGTTTCTTTTGGGCACGATATTGAAACAGCATTCTTACTTCTCGAAGCCTCACATATATTGGGCTATAAAGAAGATTCCATCACCACAAAAAAAGCTAAGAAAATGGTAGACCATACTATAGGTAACGGCTGGGATGAAGAAAATGGCGGATTCTTTGATGGTGGATATTATTTTGAATCAGACAGCTGTACTATTTTAAATAAAGCAAAAGTATGGTGGACCCAAGCCGAAGGTCTTAATTCCCTTCTATTGATGGCACGACTTTATCCTAATGAAACCCGCTATTTGGATCTATTTGAAAAACAATGGAACTATATCCAAACCTACATGATTGATAAGGAACACGGTGGTTGGTATCACGAAGGGTTGGATACGAATCCAAAAGCAAAATATGATCCAAAAGCCAATATCTGGAAAGTAAACTACCACAATGCCAGATCATTGATTAATGTCAGCCAAATGCTAAAAAAGGAATTTCAATTGACGGATAAAAACCATCATTGAATTTGCACTACGCCCATTTCTCAATTAACTTTTTAGTTGCCAAAATTCCTTCTTCATTACTAAGGTAATCAGGCATCCCGGCCATATGCATTAGACCACCCTCATACTCTATACCAACAATTCCACTAAATCCAGAATTTTTAATGATTTGAAACATACGTGAAAAATCGATGTCCGTATCATTACCTTCAGCATCAAACTTATGTGTTTTGGCGCTAATGCCTTTGGCATAGGGCATGATTTCTTCCATACCCAGGTATTTATCGTACTCTTCCAAACATTTGGTATTCATATAGCCTTGTATATCCATGGTTTCCGGTTTGGTACGATTTACACAAAAATTTCCAAAATCGGGAAGGACACCTGCCCGCTTATGATTAACCTCCTTCATAATTCCGGACAACCATTTGCCATTACATGACCAGCCCGTGTGGTTTTCTACTATAATATTCAGTTCATTTTGGTCCCCATAAGTCAGCAATTTGCTGTACCCCTCCATAGCAGCTTCTGCCACTTCTTCTCCGGTGCCTTGCTGATCGATACTTCCCAAATTAACGCGAATAGAATTACAATCCAGTACTTTGGCAGCATCTACCCATTTGTAATGACTTTCTACAGCATGGTCACGTTTGGCCTTATCCAAATCGGCAATGTTTTCATCATCTACCATTATCAGGTTGTTTTTAACACCAAGATCATCTGTTCTTTTCTTTAGTTCTTTAAAAAAGTTGGTATCGGTGCCCTTATCAGCAAAAAACATGGAGACATATTCCACAATATCAATTCCGAAATCCTGCTTTGCCCTTTGGGGAAAATTCATGGTATCGTGTTTTCCGCTAAAAAATTCCGAGGCAAAAGAGAATTGTGCCAGAGAAATGGGGTATGGAGATTTTAGGGATGGTCTGGCATACACAAACTTGGGCATTGCGGAAAGTACTCCGGCTCCGAGAGTGGCCATCCCGGCTTTTTTTACAAAGGTTCTGCGATTGGTTTTCATA
>CAYTDS010000452.1:0-1764 GCA_964436555.1 uncultured Flavobacteriaceae bacterium
CAATTTCATTTTCTTTGGCAAGCACGGCAATTTGATTATTCTTTTTTTCGGAGTCATATCGAATAATCATATCATTTACATACCTCAAATTCCGCTCATTATTTATCTCTTCATTAAATTTTTTTGCTTTTTGATAGTTGGCTAAAGCATCCTTGTAATTTCCTTTCTTTTGAGACAAATCCGAAAGGTAACCGTATGCTTGCGAAATAGAAGTTGGTAGATTATATTTTTGCGCCAGCTGTAAACCTTCTATAAGATTTTGCTCAGCTTCTGAAAAACGATCCAGCTGCATAAGTACCCATCCCAAATTAATCTGAACTGTGGCAGTTATAAGTTTGTCTCCTAATATTTCTGAAGACATTAACGTAGGTTCTAGAATTTCCAACGCCTCTTCAAGTTTATTTTGTTTGATATAAACTTGAGCGATGCTGTTTTTACATAATATTTTCCCTTTATCAGAACCAATCTCCTCATTAAGGGCTAATGAAGTTCTATAATTTTGTAAGGCATCCTCAAGAAGGCCTTTGGACTCAAGGCATTCTCCAATATTTTGGTGATTAATGGCCAGACCAAGCTTATTGCCCAATTCCTCTTCTAATTGCATTGATTTTCTAAACTGGTCTATGGCTAAATCATATTGTTCTAGGGTTTGGTATATGTTTCCAATACTGTTAAGAGATACATTGATGCTTCTTTTTATACCTTCAGAAGGGTTTTCCACTGTTTCCGCTAATGCAAGAGCCTCTTGATTATAATCTAAGGCAGTCTTTATGGCATCGCTTCTGCGGTACGCAACGCCTAACATATTTAAACTAAAAACCCTAAATTCCAAATTATTGGAAGCTACCGCTGCCTCTAGCCCTTTTCGGTGAAGTGCCACCGACTTTGCATACTGGGAAATATCTCTGTATTTAGTGCCTAATTGATTTAAGGCATAGGCCTGTCCATCTAGATAGTTTTTCTTGGTAGCCTCGTTGTTAAAATACTGCATCAATGAAGTATCTCTTCGATGAGGTCTGAGAACAGAATCCAATTCGCGGTAGGTTGAAGGCGACGCTTTTACCAAACTATCAACTGTTTTTCTGAAGTTTTGGGGTATTTCTTGAGAGAATCCCAAAAAACAATACAAAATGGTTAAAGAAAAAAAAGCAAGTTTTACGGTGTACAAAAATTGTCCTTGAACTTTTTTTAGGGTATAAAAATGCATAAAGACAGTTTAAAGCATATCTAGAAAATCTGATCTCTTCTGGCGGGATACCGGTATTTTGTGGTTGGATTGAAGTACAACATACCCATCTGTTTTCAGGAATTCTTTTATCTTATTGATGTTTACCACAAAAGAGTTATGAATTCTATAAAAAGATTCTACAGGCAAGAGTTCATTAACCTCTTTCAATTTTTTGGTCAAAACAATTTTTTGACCATCAACCAGATAAATGGTGCTGTAATTGCCATCAGACTCAACATAAAGTATTTCATCACTGCTAAGAAATAAAAGTTTGCCATCTGTGTTAATAGTAATCTTCTTTTGCACAGAATGGGAATTTAAATTTAACAAAATCTTTTCCAGTTTATCCGCTGTAAAATTTTTGGCATTGAATTTTTTTATTTTTACAATGGTATCATTTAGATCATCCGTGTCAATTGGTTTCAATAGGTAATCAATGGCTTCGTTTTTAAGTGCTTTTATGGCGTATTGATTATATGCAGTGGTAATTACCACGGGAAACCCCTTGTTTTTAAGCTTCTGAATAAATTGAAAAC
>CAYTDS010000453.1:0-1755 GCA_964436555.1 uncultured Flavobacteriaceae bacterium
CCTAAAATTATACCTTATCAAGCTATAAGTTTGGAACCTTCTGCTAAAATATTTCATTATGGCCAGTCCATTTTTGAAGGAATGAAAGCGTATAAAGATGAAGCGGATTCCATTTGGCTTTTTAGACCTTTGGATAATCACAAGCGTTTGAATATCTCTGCCAAACGAATGGCCATTCCGGAATTGCCTGAAGAAATTTTTATGGATGGCCTTAAAACCCTTTTACAATTAGACAGTGAATGGATTCCCAAAACCAAAGGTAGTTCCTTGTATATTCGTCCATTTATTTTTGCGTCTGGTAGAGGATTTCATGCCTCACCTGCCGATGAGTACAAATTTATTATAGCATGTGCTCCATCCGGTGCTTATTTTTCGGGTAAAGTAAAAGTACTTATTGAAGAAAAATATTCAAGATCTGCTAACGGGGGAGTTGGCTTTGCCAAAGCAGGGGGTAACTATGCCGGGCAATTTTACCCTACACAACTGGCAGTTGCCAGGGGCTACAATCAGGTTATATGGACCGATGACAACACCCATGAGAATATTGAAGAAGCGGGGGCAATGAATATTTTTGTTCGTATTAAGGATACATTGATAACAGGACCCACAAGTGAC
Organism: uncultured Flavobacteriaceae bacterium; assembly: GCA_964436555.1. Taxonomy (GTDB): domain Bacteria; phylum Bacteroidota; class Bacteroidia; order Flavobacteriales; family Flavobacteriaceae; genus Aurantibrevibacter. The sequence goes on from CAYTDS010000453.1 coordinate 616, forward strand.
CGAATTCTTGATGGAATTACTAGAAAAAGCATTATAGAATTGGCAAAAGACCAAGGAATACATACGGAAGTACGTAAAATAACAGTCACAGAAGTAGTTGATGCGGCAAAAAATGGAACACTGAAGGAAATGTTTGGAGCAGGCACCGCTGCGGTCATTTCACCAATATCCACTTTTGGCTATAAGGGCATTGATTATGATTTACCGGAACTATCAGCGAGTTACGCATTACTTCTAAAGACCCAGATTACTAATATACAATATAATCTTTCTGAGGATAAGTTTGGATGGCGCTATAAAGTGAAGTAGGCACTTATAGAAGTTAAAAGCACCTCAATGCTACCTTAATGGCTGAGGGGCTTTTAACTTTCTAAAATTCCTTTAATGTTAGGTTTAAAATAGTTAGGCCCTTTAAGAACTTTACCATCTTCCCTATAAATTGGTTTTCCGTTATCATCTAATTTACTCATATTGCTGCGTTGAATTTCTTCAAAAACAGCCTCTATTTTATACTGCATTCCATGCTCTAAAATAGTGCCACATAAGATATATAGCATATCTCCCAATGCATCTGCAATCTCAACAATATCATTTTTATTGGCTGCTTCAAGATATTCCTTATTCTCCTCGTCCATCAAATTAAAACGAAGCAAATTTTTATTACTTCCCAGATCTGCCTTTAAGGTATCAGAAACCCCCAAACCAAAAGACCTATGAAACTGTTCTACGGCAACAAGTTTACGCTTCATTATTCTATATTTTAATTTAGCTTTGCGTAAAAGTAAAAATATGTTCAGTACTGGACAATTAATTTTCGCAGCCTTTTTTATGCTGATTTTCATAGGAATAATTGCTTACACCTATAAAAAAGACGTGAAATTACATTCTAAAAACTACAAGGGTGTTAAGTGGATAGCGGTATTTTTTATCATTTTTATAGCTATTCTGTTTATAATTAAGTTTTCTCTTAAAAATTAACCTAAAAATAACATAGACCACAAAAATTAACGTTTTCACAACAAAACTGTTTTTCTTTACGTATAAGATAAGAAAAGACGTACTTTTGCGTTATACAACTATATATATCCGATAAATGGTTACTTTTCTTAGCATTCTATTAACATTACTGGTACTAAATGC
>CAYTDS010000454.1:0-1754 GCA_964436555.1 uncultured Flavobacteriaceae bacterium
CAGGTATAGACTACTCCAGGAATTAAATTATAATCGATATGTGGTTTTTGTCCGGCTAGTATTTCTGCTACCAAAGTTCCCTCCTCTTCAGCCTTGTGCGCCAGCATCGCGCCTTTAATGACGTCTCCAATAGCATAAATGTTAGGCACATTAGTTTGTAAATGTTCATTTACGGCAATTCTACCTCTTTCTTCCATCTTAACCCCGGCTGCCTCAAGATTCAATCCTTCAGTATATGCATTTCTACCCACGGCTACCAAACAATAGTCGCCTTTAAATACCACCTCCTGGCCTTTAGAGTCATCCGCCTTAACAGTAACTTCTTTTCCTTTGCGCTCAACTGCCTTCACCTTATGCGACAAAGCAAACTGAATTTTTTGCTTCTTAAGTACTTTTGTCAATTCCTTGGACAAAGCAGCGTCCATAGTCGGTATAATACGATCCATAAATTCTATAACGGTTACTTCCGCACCCAAACGCTTATAAACCTGACCCAATTCTAATCCAATAACACCCCCTCCGATAATTAATAAATGCTTTGGGATTTCCTTTAATTTCAAAGCCTCAGTTGAGGTAATGACACGTTCTTTATCTATTTTAATGAACGGTAAGGTACCAGGTTTAGACCCTGTAGCAATAATTATGTTCTTTGCTTCAATGGTCTCTACTGTACCATCATTCTTTTTAATGTTTATATGAGTAGTGTCTTTAAAGCTACCCATACCTTCATAGACTGTTATCTTATTTTTATCCATCAAGAACTTTACTCCATCACAGGTCTGGTCTACAACCGACTGCTTCCTGGCGATCATTTTTTCCAAATTCACCTTTACCTCTCCGGGAATTTCAATTCCATGTTCCTGAAAGTGTTTTACAGCATCCTCATAGTGATGGGAAGAATCCAATAATGCTTTGGAGGGAATACAGCCTACATTAAGACAGGTTCCCCCAAGTGTACTATATTTTTCAATTATTGCAGTTTTCATCCCTAATTGCGCACAGCGAATAGCGGCAACATATCCTCCCGGACCGGAGCCTATTATGGCTACATCGTATTGACTCATAATCTGAATTTGTAATGATTTTAATGAATAAGCATTACAAAAGTACAAATGTTTTATGGTTAGACAAGATTAAAGAAACCCTGAATAAAAACAAGGAATGTCAATCCTAAAACCCGACACTTGTTTTTGTAGGATATCTGTCTAAAAAATTACAGTAAACAAACTAGACTTGTAATTCTTAAAAGACCTCCGCAATAAACTGGATAATTTTCTTTCAAATTAAATATCCATATTGTTCTTCGCCATCATCTCCTTTAGATATCAAAATAGCATTAACCTAAACCGAAGCTGTTTATAACACCATTTAATCTTGTTTACTAAATTGTAAAAACAAATAGCCTAATCTTGTATATTTTTGATTTAAGGACACAACTTTTAAATTTACCTAACTGCTGGAAGTTTGCAGAACAAAAACGAAAATCGTAATATTACGAATACCAAAACCAAATTTTATGGAAAGCCGTAATGCCGATTCTTCCGAACACCAACTGCCAAATATTGTTGAAAACAAAGAATTAAGCCTCTGGGCAGCCATGATCCCAGTAGTGCTTTTAATGCTCATGCTGGCCTACAATATTTTTTTTGCTGAGGGAGAATTTTTCGGTGAATATTCCAATCAGATAATTCTTTTAATAGGTGGGGTAATTGCTGCCCTGGTTGGTTTTTTTCATAAAGTCTACTTGAAAACAA
>CAYTDS010000455.1:0-1751 GCA_964436555.1 uncultured Flavobacteriaceae bacterium
GGGTATCTTTTTTTAGCTCCTTCATAGGTAATATGGCGCAAATAAGCATTCTCCCCTCGCTTTCCGCCGTCAGCGGTATCTTCCGCAACCTCAAATTCGGCCGGAATGCTAAATTTTGGTAAAAGAACTTCACGAGCTAATTCATACGTCTCTATTTTATCTGTAATTTCTTGAATATTCAGGATGGATTCAGGAATATCTTTGAATAGTTCCTTCATCTCTTCCTGAGACTTAAAATAGTATTCCTGATTGGGTAAGCCGTAACGGTAGCCGCGGCCCCTACCAATGGGAGTGGCTTGTTTTTCACCGTCTTTTACGCACAAGAGCACATCATGCGCATCGGCATCCAATTTATTGCAATAATAGGTATTATTGGTAGCTACTACTTTTACTCCATGCTGTTGGGCAAAACCTATTAAAACCTGATTTACGCGATCTTCATCTTCCTGCCCATGGCGAATCAGTTCAATGTATAGATCTTCTCCAAATTGGGATTTCCACCACAGCAATGCTTCTTCGGCCTGTTTCTCGCCTACATTTAATACCTTTCCCGGAACTTCCCCGTATAAATTTCCGGTAAGTACAATGATGTCTTCCTTATATTTTTCTATGGTTTGACGGTCAATTCTTGGAACATAATAAAACCCTTCTGTGTAGGCGATTGAGGACATTTTACACAGGTTTTGATATCCGTTTTTGTTTTTAGCCAACAATACGATTTGGTATCCGTTGTCTTTTACACTTTTGCTAATCCGGTCATCACAAACAAAAAATTCGCAACCGATTATGGGTTTTATTTCTTTCTCCTCGGGTACTTCTCCTTTTTCAATTAGTGCCTTATTTCGTTCTTTAACCCCGCTATTATGGGCTTTTATTTCCTTGACAAAGTGAAAAGCCCCCATCATATTAGCATGGTCCGTAAGTGCAACAGCCGTCATCTTATTTTTAGCCGTAGCCTGCACCAAATCCTTGATATTTATGGTTGACTGGAGTACTGAAAATTGAGAGTGGTTATGTAAATGCACAAAAGGGGCATTGGCCAAATTAGCGATATTCTCCTTGATTTCTTCCTGTGAAATACCGGTATCCTTTTGCCAGAGGACGTCCGCAATTTTCTTTGACGCCTTTTTTAGATTGATATGTTTTAAGCCGATAAGTTGAATTTCCTTAGGATTGGCTTCCGAAAAATTTTCAAAATAATCCGATGGCGCATCCAAAACTTCTTTTGTATAATGCTGCCGACGAACCAGCTCCAAAAAGCAGCGCGTGGTGGCTTCAACGTCTGCCGTAGCATTATGAGCCTCATTAAAAGGTTCTTTAAAGAGGTATTCATGCAATTCGGTTAGTGTAGGCAACTTAAACTTTCCACCCCGACCTCCGGGAAGCTGACAAAGCGCAGCGGTTTCCTCCGTACAAGTATCCAAAACCGGTAATTCTTGTAACGGGTTGGCTACTTGAAGTCGGTGAAACTCAGCCCCCATAATGTTTACATCAAAACCTACATTCTGACCTACAATAAACTTTGCTTTGGAAAGCGCAAGATTAAATTTCTCCAACACCTCGGCCAATGGCACGCCTTCTTTTTCAGCCAGTGCAGTGGATATGCCATGAATTTGCTCTGCATCGTAGGGAATATTAAAGCCATCGGGACGAACCAGAAAATCCTGATGCTCAACCAAAACTCCCATGGCATCATGCACCTGCCATGCAATCTGTATGCATCGCGGCCAGTTGTCCGTGTCGGTAATTGG
>CAYTDS010000456.1:0-1747 GCA_964436555.1 uncultured Flavobacteriaceae bacterium
TTGTTGGAGCATATGCCATTGCAGTTTTTGATAAAGAAAAGCCTGATGAAATTGTAGTTGCCAAATTAGGAAGCCCATTGGCCATAGGAATTGGAGAAAACGAATATTTTATAGCCTCAGATGCTTCGCCTTTTATTGAGTTTACCAGTAATGCGGTATACTTACAAGATGAGGAAATGGCAGTTTTAAGACTTGGAAAAGAAATTAAGTTAAGAAAAATAAAAGACGATGCCATTACCTATCCAAACATTCTTGAGTTGCAATTGAATTTGGAGGAAATAGAAAAAGGGGGATATGATCACTTTATGCTCAAAGAAATATACGAGCAACCACGAGCAATTTTAGATACCTACAGAGGTCGTTTACGAGCTAGTGAAGGATTGATAAAAATGGCTGGGGTAGATCAAAACCTAGATAAATTTCTTGATGCTAACCGAATTATCATTGTGGCATGTGGTACATCCTGGCATGCCGGATTGGTGGCAGAGTATATTTTTGAAGATTTGGCAAGAATTCCTGTAGAAGTAGAATATGCTTCCGAATTTCGTTACAGAAATCCAGTGATAACAGATAAAGACGTGGTTATTGCCATATCACAATCCGGGGAAACGGCTGATACTTTAGCGGCTATTAAACTTGCCAAGGAGCATGGTGCATTCGTTTTTGGAGTCTGTAATGTGGTAGGCTCTTCTATTGCCAGAGAGACACATGCTGGGGCTTATACTCATGCAGGTCCTGAAATAGGGGTGGCGTCTACGAAAGCATTTACCACGCAAATTACGATACTTACTTTACTGGCCTTAAAACTAGCAAAGGAAAAAGGTGCCATTTCTGAAAATAGTTTCAATGACTTCTTAATAGAACTTGAGAAAATTCCATCGAAAGTAGAAAAGACATTAATATCTAATGAATTGGTAGAACAAATAGCCAAAATCTACCAAGATTCCACAAATTGCTTATACTTGGGTAGAGGATATAATTTTCCTGTAGCTTTAGAAGGAGCACTAAAATTAAAGGAAATTAGTTACATCCATGCAGAAGGTTATCCGGCCGCAGAGATGAAGCACGGTCCTATTGCTTTAATAGATGAACAAATGCCAGTAATAATAATCGCAACAAAAAAAGGGCATTATGATAAGGTAGTGAGCAATATACAGGAAATAAAGTCCAGAAGTGGTAAAATTATAGCTGTTGTAACAGAAGGAGATGAACAAGTTAGAGATTTAGCGGACCACGTAATAGAAATACCTGAGACATTAGAAAGTCTTACACCCTTGCTAACTACTATTCCCTTGCAGCTCTTGGCATATCATATTGCCGTATTAAGAGGTTGCAACGTGGATCAACCACGTAATTTGGCTAAATCTGTCACTGTGGAATAGAAAAGAAACAAGTTGTGCTTTATATGAAAAATCATGCTGAAAAGGCATGATTTTTTTTGTCATTTTATGAAATGTGAATTTTTGGGAACCATTTTTTATTAAAATAATACTATGCATGCATAATTTTTTTCATTTTCCTATTGTTGAAATAAAAAAATCTGTATCTTCGATAGTAAACTAATCTTAACTCAAAACAAGAATGAGAAAATTACTATTACTATCCTTGCTACTTATTGGAGTGCTGAGCTATTCTCAAACGGTCGTTAAAGGAAGTGTTCTTGATCAGAATAATGAACCTGTTGTAGGAGCTAATGTTGTAATTCTGGGAAAGGCTATTGGAACAGTAACCGATTTTGATGGAAATT
>CAYTDS010000457.1:0-1746 GCA_964436555.1 uncultured Flavobacteriaceae bacterium
GGGATTTCGAAGGGAAAAAGGTATAGAAGGAATTGCTAAAGTTTTATTTAAAGTAATTTTTATTATGTCGGTTTTAGAAAAAATGAGTTCTGCTGATGCCATTGCATTAGAGCAAAAACACGGAGCGCACAATTACCACCCACTGCCCGTGGTATTGTCTAGGGGTGAAGGGGTTTATGTTTGGGATGTAGAAGGAAAAAAGTATTACGATTTTTTATCGGCCTATTCTGCGGTAAATCAAGGACATTGCCATCCGCATATCGTTGAGGCACTTATTAATCAGGCACAGACACTAACCTTAACTTCCAGAGCATTTTACAATGATGTATTAGGAAAGTTTGAGAAATACATTACACAGACTTTTAAGTTTGATAAACTATTGCCCATGAATACAGGGGCTGAGGCTGTAGAAACCGCCTTGAAAATCTGCAGGAAATGGGCTTATGAAAAAAAGGGGATTGCGGAAAAACAAGCTCAGATTGTGGTTTGTGAAAATAATTTTCATGGACGTACAACCACCATTATATCCTTTTCCAGTGATTCTGTCGCACGTAAGAATTTTGGGCCTTTTACGGAAGGTTTTATAAAAATCCCTTATAATGACCTGATTGCATTAGAAGAAGTTTTACAAAATAATAAAAATATTGCCGGTTTTCTTGTGGAGCCTATTCAGGGAGAAGCTGGTGTTTATGTACCCTCTGATGGCTATTTAAAAGGAGCAAAAGCACTATGTGAAAAGTATAATGTCCTTTTTATTGCAGATGAAGTGCAAACCGGTATAGCCCGTACTGGCAGATTATTGGCCACTTGCGGGAATTGTACTTGCCCGGAGAAACACTGTAGCGGTACTCCGGAAGTAAAGCCGGATATTTTAATTCTTGGAAAAGCGCTATCCGGAGGAGCTTATCCTGTTTCTGCTGTTTTGGCTAACGACAATATCATGAGCGTTATAAAGCCGGGAAATCATGGAAGTACTTTTGGAGGTAACCCAATTGCTGCGGCTGTTGGGATAGCAGCTATGCAAGTGGTTAAAAATGAAAACCTTGCGGAAAATGCATTCCGATTGGGTGAACTCTTTAGAGCAGAACTCAACCAATTTATTCCTACTTGTTCTGTAGTTACCAAAGTTAGAGGCAAGGGTTTGCTTAATGCAATATTGATTAACGACTCACAAGAAGGTTCACTGGCCTGGAATATTTGTATGGCCTTAAAAGAAAACGGACTTTTAGCAAAACCTACTCACGGTAATATCATCCGTTTTGCGCCACCATTGGTAATTTCTGAAGAACAACTAATGGATTGTGTTTCTATTATAAAGAAAACCTTACGCCAGTTTGAAGCATAAAAAAAATCCCCGAAAACCTCGGGGATTTTTCAGTTTTAGTGTTTTCTTATTTTATAGGATTTTTTCCCAAAAAACGTACTGCATTGCTCTTGTGAATTTATAGCCCAGTTCTATTCCCCAAGATCTATAATTAGATTCATTTCCTCCATAAACAGTTACTAGTTCATGGTTTTTTAGTTTTATTATGTTCATTTTCTCAATTTATTAAGTTCTTATAACATTTTGTAGACTTTATACCAGGCGACTCCAACACCAATAGTCCATCCTTCATGAAATGCTTGGAGATTTCCAAAGAATCCTCCAGCGTTCAATTTTGAAATTTCAGAACTAGAGAGTTCCTTTAAATTTTTAGCTGTTAATTTTTCCATCTTTTAAATTTTTAGTTGTTAACTATATACAGT
>CAYTDS010000458.1:0-1743 GCA_964436555.1 uncultured Flavobacteriaceae bacterium
ACACCAGAACAGGTGGAGAATCTGAAAGATTTAATTTACTTTTAATGAACACAGAAAATAGAATAAAGTATAAAGACTTGATTATATGAGTGATTTAGAAAAACAACAGAATTTTTTGTTTTATACCGCCGATGATGGCACTACAAATATTCAAGTAATAGTAGATGATGACACGGTTTGGGCTACATTAGGTTCTATGAGCGATATTTTTGATGTTGAAGAGAACACGATTAATTATCATGTAAGTAATGTTTATTCAGATGGTGAACTAGCAAAAAGTTCAACTACTCGAAAAATTCGAGTAGTTAGACAAGAGGGAACTAGACAAGTTAATAGAGAGTTGGACTTTTATAACCTTGATATGATAATTTCAGTAGGTTATCGAGTAAGTTCTCCAAAAGCCACGCGCTTTAGAATTTGGGCAACCACAGTTTTAAAAGATTATTTAATTAAGGGTTTTGCTTTAGACGATGACCGATTAAAACAAGGGAAAAATTTATTTGATAAAGACTATTTTGATGAATTAGTTGAACGTATTAGAGAAATACGTGCGTCTGAAAGAAGATTTTATCAAAAGATAACGGACATATATTCTACAGCTATCGATTATGACCCAAAAGCAAAGGTTTCTCAAGATTTTTTTGCAACCGTACAAAACAAGTTAGAATATGCCATAACTCACCATACGGCTTCTGAAATTATTAAGCTAAGGGCTAATGCATCGCTACCAAATATGGGATTAACTAGTTGGAAAAACGAAAAAAAAGGAGGTAAAATATTAAAATCCGATGTTTCTATTGGCAAAAATTATTTTAAACACAATGAAATATCAGAACTAAATATACTTGTAAATATGTTACTAGATTTCGCAGAATTACAAGCAAAAAGAAATCATGGGATGACTATGTATGATTGGGTAAATAAATTAGATTCTTTTATTCAGTTCAATGATTATGATATATTAAAAAACAAAGGAACTGTAAGTTCTAAAGTTGCAAAAGCTTTTGCGGAAAGAGAATATTCTAAATTTAGAATAGTTCAAGATATAGAGTTTAAATCTGATTTTGATAAGTTGGTTGAAAAAACAAAAAAAGGCGAATTACCACCACCTCCTAAAAAAAAAGATGAAGAACCTTTATCAGATTTCAATCAGAAACTAAAAAAAGGATTGAATTGGAATCCTAAAGAAAATAATTAATCTCTATGGAAACAACAATGATTATTAAAGGCAAAAAATTTCAGGTCAAGTATGAAAGCGGAATTGTATCTGTACGATCTCCTGAAAATATTGCTTGGGTTTCAGGCCAGAATAACCCAATTCCTGACCTTAGTAAAGAGAAAATTCAGGAAATGGCAATAGATACAGTAATAGGGTTAGGACTTGCTTAATTAAGTTTATAAACATAAAATGCATCATATTACTTTAGCATCGGTTTTGACCGTTTAGTCTTGGAATTGTCCTAAGAAAACAATTCATTGACATTGCACTTCGTTCATTGATAAGTAAGATTTAATTTGACCTTCATAGGTCGGCATTCGCTTATGCTCTGTATTTCTGAATTAGCGGATTTATAACCATAGATTAAACGACTTACAATTTCAAAAAAAGCACAATTGACGTGCGTAAAATTACTAGCTCTTTTTGGTGTAAAGTTATATATAGTTCCCTGGTTATAAGTAACTTACCGCAACAACAAACGACTACAAACGTTTACAAACGAAAGTAACTATTTCCTAACCGAG
>CAYTDS010000459.1:0-1739 GCA_964436555.1 uncultured Flavobacteriaceae bacterium
AGGTATATAAATAGTCTTTTAATTCTTCTTCAGAAATACTTTCTGCAAAGGTAACAGGAGAAAGTTCCGGTGTAGTGGTTGCTGATTCCCTATCTACCGTTTTTTGGGAAGAATTGCATCCAATTACAAACCCAACCAAGAGAAGTATTTTTTTCATTCGTTTGTTTTAAAATTCCAAAAAGCTTTCAAAAATAGGGAAAATTAAACATTTCATGGTAGTACATTGTTTAAAACCTTTTTTATGTTCAGAGGTAGCAAAGAAGTATAAACTTTATCCTAAATTCTTTTATCACTTTTAATCTTGTTGCTACAAAAGTTTAATTTGTAAATAATCACTATTTTTAAAATTATAAACGGAGAAAATAAAAAAAAGAATGCTTATGAACATCAGAAATCACGTAAATAAGGCGGTTATTTTTATTTTTTGTCTTTTAATTACAAGTTGCAAAAAAGGACAACCAAAGATGCTGCCAACTACTGTTAATCAGGAAATGGGTTTGAGATGGACATCTGAAAAGGCCGCGGAATGGGGAGCAAAGCAACCTTGGCTTGCGGGCGCTAATTTTAATCCTAGTACCGCTATTAACCAGTTGGAAACCTGGCAAGCTGAGACCTTTGATGTAGAAACTATAGATAAAGAGTTGAGCTGGGCAAAAAAAATAGGCCTTAATTGTATGCGGGTTTACTTGCACCATGCGGTTTGGGATGTGGATAGTGAGGGTTTTAAATCAAGAATTAATAAATATCTGGAAATTGCCTCAGGTCATGGAATAAAGACCATTTTTGTTTTTTTTGATGACTGCTGGAATCCTAATTTTTCTCTTGGTAAACAACCGGAGCCGAAGCCCGGAGTTCATAATTCTGGTTGGGTTAGGGATCCGGGAGATATTTTGTTCAGCTCTTCCAAAGAAGAACTTTACCCGAAATTAGAGGCCTACGTAAAGGATATTTTGGAAAGTTTTAAAGATGATGATAGAATTCTACTATGGGACCTTTATAACGAACCAGGGAATTCTGGATATGGTGAGAAATCTTTTCCTCTTTTAAAAAGTGTATTTCGTTGGGGTCGTGAGATTAATCCTTCGCAACCTTTATCTGTTGGGGTATGGAATATTGGTTTAAAGACACTTAATGAGTTTCAGTTAGAAAATTCAGATATTATCACCTATCATAATTATAACGATTCAACAGCACATAGAAAGGCAATTGACTCTTTAAAAGTATATGGAAGGCCTCTAATTTGTACAGAATATATGGCACGAAGAAATAATAGTCTTTTCCAAACTATAATGCCAATGTTAAAGGAAGAGAATATAGGTGCTATTAATTGGGGTCTTGTCGAAGGAAAATCCAATACCAAATATGCTTGGGATGAACCTATACCGGATGGTTCCGAACCTGAACTATGGTTCCATGAAATTTTTAGAAAGGATGGCAGTCCTTATAAGGAAGAAGAAGTTTTATTAATCTCTACCTTAACCAAAAATCAGCAAGAAAAAAAGTAGAATAATCAACTCCCAATTTTAACAGGAATTGCGTTTTACACTTATTGCCATAGAAGTTTAAAAGGAAGACCTGATGATTTAAAAAAAATCATATCCTGTTTAAAGGCAAACCAATGTTAATCTTAAACCGCATAGTTTAAAGCTTCTCTAAACTGTCTTTTTGAGCAAATTCAGAGGGTGTCATCATTTTAATTTTCTTAAATGTCCGGTTGAAATGAGAAAGCGAATTAAACC
>CAYTDS010000460.1:0-1734 GCA_964436555.1 uncultured Flavobacteriaceae bacterium
AATACAAGGTCGTCATAGAAGGTCATTCCGATGAAATATCCTGGTATGTTAATTATATTACAGATGACGGACTCATTTATGTGATACGAAATGGAGGTAGTGATCATCAAATTGCCCCTTCCAAGTGGGTGAATATTCATACTAAAAATGGCATTGTCAAGGGAATTTTTGGGTGGCCGGCAATACACACTCGTGAAAGTTCAAAGGAAGAACCGCCTAAACTGGACAACATATTTATAGATATTGGGGCTAAGGACAAGGCTGAAGTTGGAAACTTAGGGGTTCACGTGGGTTGTGTTATTACCTATCCTGATGAATTTCATATCCTGAATGGTAATAAATTTGTTTGTCGCGCCATCGATAATCGCTCAGGAGGATTTATGATTGCCGAAGTTGCGCGATTATTACATGAAAACAAAAATAAGCTTCCATTTGGTCTTTACATTACTAACTCCGTTCAAGAAGAAATTGGATTAAAAGGAGCAGAAATGATTACCCAAACCATAAGACCCAACGTAGCCATTGTTACCGATGTTTGTCATGACACCACAACGCCCATGATTGACAAAAAGAAGCAAGGCCATACAGAAATTGGCTCAGGTCCGGTTATATCCTATGCTCCGGCTGTTCAAAATAAACTAAGAGAACGCATCATAGAAACTGCCGAGAAAAATAAGATTCCTTTTCAAAGGTTAGCCTCTTCGCGTTACACAGGGACAGACACCGATGCTTTTGCTTATAGTAATGGTGGTGTGGCATCCGCCCTAATTTCTTTGCCACTTCGGTATATGCATACTACGGTGGAAACCGTGCATAAAGATGATGTTGAGAATGTTATACGTCTTATTTATGAAACAATACTCAACATAAAAGAAGGTGAAACTTTCAGTTATTTTGATTAATTAGATAAGACCTCCTTTTAAGGGAGGTATTTTTACTTTAATTATTATGGATGAATTGGTTGATTTATTAAACAGTTCCGGAGATAAAATTGGAAAAACTGCCATGAAATCTGAAGCCCATCTGCATGGGCTTTTTCATCCTACAATTCATGTTTGGTTGTATACTCTAAATGGACAAATTTTAATACAACAAAGAGCCAGAAATAAAGATACTTTTCCGCTGTTATGGGATGTATCCGTAGCAGGTCATATTGGTGCAGGTGAGGATATTTTGGTTTCTGCTGTCAGGGAAGTAAAAGAGGAGATAGGTCTAACGATACAAAAAGAAGATTTAAAAAAAATAGGTGTTTTTAAATCCGTTCAAAAGCACAATGAATTTTTGACGGACTGCGAATTTCATCACACTTTTTTATGTGAGTTAAAAGTTGAATTGACTCGTTTAAAAAAGCAAGAAAGTGAGGTTGAAAATTTAACACTTATATCTATACCGTCGTTTTCAGAAGCATTGGAAAACCCCAGTGAAAGAATAAAGTATGTTCCCCATAAAAAAGAATATTACGAAAAGATAATTAATGATATAAAGTGTGTTCTGTAGCCAGTTGTTGAATAAAAGCACCGGGATTATCCAAACTGTAGATTTCCTGTTTTCCCTTTAGCATATCTTTGACCACAAATTTATTTTCTCTTAGTTCTTCTTCACCAATGAGGATAACAAAAGGCACTTTTCTGCTATTGGCATATTTTAATTGTTTCTGCATTTTTACAGCAGTGGGATATAAATCTGCCTTTATACCTTCTTTCCGTATTCTTCCAATCAATTTTAATGCAACCA
>CAYTDS010000461.1:0-1724 GCA_964436555.1 uncultured Flavobacteriaceae bacterium
AACTAACTCACAATACCGCTTCTTATGAAAAATGTAGTAGTCGTCATGTGCATTATGGCAATGGCCATCCACCCCATCTGGTCACAAAAAAAATATTCCGCAAAACAAATTGAAAAACTGAAATCTGAAGCTGCAGAAATCGTGGCAGCAAACGAAAAACAGACTCAGGTTATGATTGATAAAATATTCAGCTTTGCTGAGCTGGGATTTCAGGAATACGAATCCTCCAAATACCTTACCGGATTGCTACGCAAAAATGGTTTTGAAATAGATTCCGCCGTTTCCGGTATTCCCACAGCCTGGTTCGCCAAATGGAGCAATGGAGCTGGCCCCGTCATTGCTTTGGGCAGTGATGTGGACTGTATTCCTAAAGCGTCGCAGTATCCCGGCGTTGCTTACCATAAACCTATGGTAGACGGTGCGCCGGGGCACGGAGAAGGCCATAATTCCGGGATTCCACTTAACATCACCGCGGCCTTAGCGGTGAAGCAGCTAATGGAGCGTGAGGATATAAAAGGAACACTCATTATTTGGCCCGGTATCGCAGAAGAATTGGTAGCAGCCAAGGCATGGTACACCCGTGATGGACTTTTCGATGACATTGACCTTTGTATTTTTACGCATGTGGCCAATAATTTAGGGGTATCCTGGGGACAAGCTACAGGAACCGGACTCATTTCTGTGGAATATTCATTTGAAGGGGAAGCCGCACATTCTGCAGGATCGCCTTGGCGAGGAAGAAGTGCCTTGGATGCAGCAGAACTCATGAATGTAGGGTGGAACTACAAACGGGAGCATTTACACCCCTTAAAGCGTTCGCATTCCGTGTTTACAGATGCAGGCGACCAACCTAACGTAGTACCTTCAAAGGCTTCCATTTGGTATTATTTCAGGGATATTACTTATGAGGGAATTATGGAGATGTATGAGGAAGCGAATCAGGTGGCTGAGGGTGCTGCGCTGATGACAAAAACCAAGGTAAAATCAAAAATATTGGGCACGGCATGGCCACGTCACTTCAATAAAGTGATTGCGGAAAATATGTATGAAAACATCAAAAAAGTAGGATTGCCGGAATGGTCAGATGCTGACCAGCAATTGGCCAAAGCGGTACAGAAAGAAGTCAACTCCAAAGATACCTTGGGCTTAAGCTCTAAATTGGATGACTTGGGCGTACCTTCAAAAGAATTGGTTAGCGGTGGCTCGGATGATATCGGGGATGTATCCTGGAAAGTACCAACCGTCACACTACGCTATCCTTCCAATATTCCGGGATTACAAGGGCATCATTGGAGCAATGCAATCGCTATGGCAACCCCAATTGCTCACAAAGGGGCTACGGCGGGAGCAAAGGTAGAAGCCATGACTATTTTGGATCTATTGCTAAAACCTGAATTAATAAAAAAGGCATGGGATTATTTCAACAATGAACAAAGTAAGGAAACCAAATATAAACCCATGATTTCTGCAACGGACGAACCCCCAATTTATCTGAATACAGATATTCAAAAGCAGTTTCGTCCAAGCTTGGAAAAGTTCTATTACGATGAAGAAAAGTACGATTCCTATTTGGAACAATTGGGGATTGAGTATCCAACTTTAAAAGCTAATTAGACAAAAATGCTCCTGTAAGCCTATAACCAATGGTTTGCGAGTCCGATAAGTATTCAAAGAATACCTTTTTATATCAATTTGAAGTTCAACTTAAAAAGGTCATTAAAAAA
>CAYTDS010000462.1:0-1714 GCA_964436555.1 uncultured Flavobacteriaceae bacterium
CTGAACCGTTAAAATTTAATACGGCTTCAGATGCTTTTAAAATCACTTCGGGAGGTAGAATACAAGGTCCCGCACTAAAATTATGTTTTTTCATCATTTAAAAAATTTAAAGGGTAAAGGTCATAAAATTAAAGGAAAACAAAGTGTACTTCACGGAAATTTTCTATATGGTTTTTAAGAGAAATTCAACAGTATCTATTCCATCGGCATAATCACTCAAACCTGGTTGTTGTGTCTGTCCAAAAGGAATTTCATCATCAAACAAGGATTCAGTTACCACACATTGTATTTTGTGTTTCTCATTTTTAATTTTAGTTCTGAGTTCTTCCAACGAATCATAATATTCAAAAAACACAGTTGCAATAGGAGACGCATAACTTTCATCTTCTTTCAACATTAGGAAACCGTTATCCAAAAATTTAAATTCACTCATAAGGTAAACCGCTTTGTTGTAGTCGTAATTATTGGCATATTTTACCTGATTGATAATAGAACTAAAACCATGTAATGATTTGAAAAAAGCCTCGAAGTCATAATTTCGTGGCACAAACAATTTTGAAACACTTCTGCATCCCAAACCATAATACCTGAAAATATCTTCACCTAAAGCGGTAAGTTGTGTTTCAGACTCTTTTCCGGTTAGTACCGCCACTGAATTTCTATTTTTCCTTATAATATTTGGTTTTTTACCAAAATAATACTCAAAATAACGCGAGGTATTATCGCTACCCGTGGCAATGACCGCATCAAATTCAGTTAAAAGTCCATCGACAAAGACAATTTTATCTTGAAATAGAGGTTCCGTTTGGAGGAGGTATTTGGCAATAAAGGGAAGAAGTGTTTTATCGCTGGAGGACAATTTAATTAAAGCTTTATTTCCTAAAATTACGGTTGCTAAAAAATCATGAAATCCAACTAAAGGAATGTTTCCGGCCATAATCAGGGCTACAGTTTTGGGGTGATGCCCATTGATTGAATATCTCCCAAGCCAATTTTTCAGTCTTTCTTCTTTTAGTAGGTTAGCCCAGTTTTGCAAACTGTAAAGAATATTATCTTTGGTGAACCAACCGTTTTGATGTGAGGCAAGGGCAATCGCTTCTGAAAAAGAAGTTAACATTAAGTTGGAACTTTGCCGTTTTCCTTCCTCATTATTGCTATATTCACAAAACTCTTGGAACATAGTACCAAGTTTAACAAAAGCTTCTAATCTAAGTTGAAGGTCTGTCATTATATTTGTACAAGATTGTATTAGGCTTTACCTTTGCACAAAAGTAAGCATAAGAAAAAGAAATTTATGGCAATTATAATAACTGATGAGTGCATTAATTGTGGAGCTTGTGAACCGGAGTGCCCAAATACTGCAATTTATGAAGGGGCGGATGAATGGCGTTATAGCGATGGAACGTCTTTAAAAGGAACTGTCGTACTTCCTAACGGCAAAGAAGTCAATGCCGATGAGGTACAAGAACCTATAAGTGATGAAATCTATTATATTTCCCCGGATAAATGTACGGAATGTGTAGGGTTCCATGAAGAACCTCAGTGTGCTGCTGTTTGCCCGGTAGATTGCTGTGTACCTGATGAAAATCACGTGGAGACTAAAGAGACGCTTTTGGGTAAGCAACAGTTTATGCATCCGGAATAAAATAAAAATTAATAAAATAAAAATCCCGAGCGACTAAAGCTTGGGATTTTTTGTTTTAATGTAGCGCTA
>CAYTDS010000463.1:0-1706 GCA_964436555.1 uncultured Flavobacteriaceae bacterium
CATTTTAGTGATATGGTCTTTGATACCATAATTCAACGAAATGTAAGATTGAGTGAAGCACCAAGCTATGGAGAAAGTATTATTAAATATGATGCCAGCAGTAAAGGAGCAGCCAATTATTTAAATTTGGCTAATGAAGTATTAAAGAAAAATAAGGAAATGGTATAATGGCGAAGGCAACACATAAACAAGCTTTAGGAAGAGGTTTGTCTGCCTTATTAAAGGATCCGGACAACGATATTCGGTCTGTTGCGGATAAGAATGCGGATAAGGTAGTAGGCAATATTGTAGAATTAGATATTGATTCTATAGAAGTAAATCCCTTTCAACCGAGATCAAATTTTAATGATGAGGCATTACGGGAATTAGCGAGTTCTATCAAAGAACTGGGCGTAATTCAGCCTATAACAGTACGCAAAATTGAATTCAACAAGTACCAGCTGGTATCCGGAGAACGAAGACACAGAGCTTCTAAATTAATCGGACTGGAAAGTATCCCGGCGTACATTCGTATTGCTAATGATCAGGAATCCTTGGAGATGGCTTTGGTTGAAAATATTCAGCGTCAAGATCTGGATCCCATTGAAATTGCACTTTCCTATCAGCGGTTGATTGATGAAATTGAATTAACGCAAGAGAAATTAAGCGAAAGGGTTGGCAAAAAACGCTCTACCATAACCAACTACCTTCGGTTGTTACGATTAGATCCTATTATTCAGACAGGTATACGGGATGGATTTGTAAGCATGGGCCATGGAAGAACCTTGGTAAATATCGAAAAAAAACAAGATCAGATAGCGCTCTATGAGAAAATTGTAGGGGAAAATTTATCTGTAAGGGATACAGAAAGATTAGTAAAGGAACATCAGGAAGGAAAGCCGGAGAGTGCGCTTAAGTCTAAAAAAACATTTACTCCTCCGGATTATATTGTAGAAAGTATTCCGGAACTAACAGATTACCTTTCCGTTAAGGTAGATGTAACTGCCACAGAAAAAGGGAATGGCAAAATAAGTATTCCCTTCCATTCCAAAGAAGAATTCAAACGTTTAAAAAAATTGATATCGGGTGCGTAAAAGCCTTGGTCTTTTTTTTGCTTTTTTTCTTCTTGTAGCTCTTGTTTTAGCGCAGGAAGAAAAAAATAATGGAAAGGAAATAGATTCAATTTCAAACAATCTTAAAGAAGAAGGCATAGAAGTCCAGGATTTAAAAGTAGAGAAGCGTAAGGAATTAAATCCGCTGGCACCAAGTAAGGCCGCTTTTTATTCTGCCATATTACCCGGTTTGGGACAGGTTTACAATAAAAGATACTGGAAAGTGCCTTTGGTATACGGAGCAATAGGAACAGGCGTCTATGTATATTCCTTTAACAATGACCAATATGTTCGTTTCAGAAAAGCTTTTAAGAGAAGGCAAGCAGGTTTCTTCGATGATGAATTTTATGGTGTAAATGAGGATGGTAGTGTTCCGGAAACCCCACGTGTTCCAAATCAGGCTTTGGAAAGAGCTCAAGAGCGACATCAACGCGACCGGGATTTAGCTCTTTTAGTAACTATTGCGCTCTATGCCTTGAATATTATAGATGCCAACGTAGATTCCCACTTAAAACAATTCAATGTAGACCAGAATCTTAGTCTTAAATTAAAGCCATATATAGATTTAGATCAACTTACAGCCGTTCCCAATTACGGAATGGCATTAACCATTCG
>CAYTDS010000464.1:0-1697 GCA_964436555.1 uncultured Flavobacteriaceae bacterium
ACCACCGGTAAGGAAAAGGCAAACATCAACCATCTGAAAAGTCCGATATACTTATCCAGCCAAAATTCGCCCGAACTACTTTCACTTCCATACAGTTCAAAATACTCCGGAAAAGAAAGAAACATCACATTGCCAAAAGCAAATCCCGCTACACCCAATTTGTAAATCAGGCTTCTGTCTACATTCGTTTTGCGCTTATCATGATCTTCCAGAGAAATATGGGGCTCGTAGCCAATGCGGACTAACAGGGTAACCAATGCCTCCAAAGAAAATACCTTGGATTCATAAGTAATGCGAACTGTTTTTTTAGGGAAATCTACCTGCGAGCTGCGGACAGCAGGATTTAGCTTGTTTAAATTCTCAAGAATCCAGATACAGGAACTACAATGAATATGGGGAATATGCAGATTTACAATTTGAATATCCTCTTCATTAAACGCTACCAGCTTGTCTACAATTGAGGTTACTTTAAGAAAATCATATTTACCATCTACAGGATTTGGAGCTTTTCCGGCAGCGGATTGCAAGTCGTAATAGTGGGTTAAATCACTGCCCTGAAATATTTCATAAACGGTTTTACACCCGGTACAACAAAATTTCTTTTTATCGAATTCTATTATGTCCTTACCACAATCATCACCACAGTGATAACAGTTTGCTTTCTCCATAAATAAGTAGCTGCTTTATACCAAATGCAAAGGTGGGCAAGGGCATGGTTTTGTGACATGATAATAATCATGAGAATGTAACAATTGGAAAAATTGAAAATATAAGAATATGGAAATGGAATAATGTGGAAACGGACTTAACTTAGTACTATGACCTTCCAACGGAAATGACAAAATCATTCAACTCATTATAAAAACGTTTTAAAAATCCAATTTTCACAGTAAATACCAAAAATGGCTATGTAAATGACAAAATTTTGGGTAATATTGAATACGAAATGTATTTGTGATTTTTATTCGATTATAAAGAATGAAGGGAAAGAAAAAGTTTATTAACAGTGATTTTTTATTGGAGAATAAATATGCAAAGGAGCTGTACCATGAGTATGCCAAGCCCATGCCGATACTAGATTATCATTGTCACTTGCCTCCTGAAGATATTGCCAATGACCGTATCTTTAAAAATATTACGGAGATTTGGATTCACGGAGATCATTATAAATGGCGCGCGATGCGGGCGCTAGGGGTAAACGAAAAGTATATTACCGGAGACGCAAGCGATGAGGAAAAATTCCTGAAATGGGCAGAAATTGTTCCTTACACCATGCGAAATCCGCTATACCATTGGACGCATCTGGAACTTTCCCGGTATTTTGGAATTGATGAACTGCTCGATAAAAATTCGGCCCCGGAAATTTATAAAGAAGCCTCAAAACAATTAAATAGTTCATCCTTTAGCTGTCAGCAGCTTTTAAAAAAAATGAACGTGGAGGTGGTCTGCACTACAGATGACCCCATTGACACATTGGAACACCATAAAAAATTAGCAGCCAGTTCCTTCAAAACCAAAATTGGACCGGCCTTTCGGCCCGATAATGCCATATTAATAGGGAATGCCAATTTTAATGCGTATGTGGATAAATTAGCATTAGTTGCCGGAACTTCTATTGATTCCTACGATGATTTGTGCGGTACCTTAAGAAACAGAATACAGTATTTTAGTGAAAATGGCTGTACGATATCCGATCA
>CAYTDS010000465.1:0-1695 GCA_964436555.1 uncultured Flavobacteriaceae bacterium
AATTGAATGGTGGGTATTTGTTTTAGCCGCATTAATTACCACGGTCATCGCCTTTTTAACCATAAGTTATCGAAGTATAAAAGCCGCTTTAATGAACCCTGTGGAGAGTTTGCGTTCCGAGTAGACCTGCAAGGTTTCCAAAACCTTGTAGGTCTAAGACCCGAGGTTTAACGTGAAGTTTCGGGTTTTAAACCCGCTAGGTCTCAAAATAGATCTTTGGACTTCTTTAGAAAGACTATAAAAGTGAATAATCTAAATGACAAGTAAAACGGTTTAAAGTATGAAAAATATAATCCTCCTTGCATGTATTGGCCTTCTTACCTTGCACACAATAATTGGTCAGATTACCCTTCCCTCCGGAATCAATAAAAAGGCAACCGTTTCGGAGTGGATAGGCATAACACAAGTAGAAATTGCCTATAACCGGCCAGCCGTAAATGGGCGGGAAGGTAAAATTTGGGGCGATTTGGTACATTACGGATTTGCGGATTTGCATTATGGCACCAGCAAAGCTGCCCCATGGCGTGCCGGAGCCAATGAAAAT
The DNA here is from genome assembly GCA_964436555.1 of uncultured Flavobacteriaceae bacterium. GTDB lineage: Bacteria > Bacteroidota > Bacteroidia > Flavobacteriales > Flavobacteriaceae > Aurantibrevibacter. The sequence goes on from CAYTDS010000465.1 coordinate 545, forward strand.
ACCACAATAGAATTTAGTACGGCAGTTTTGGTTGAGGGCAAAGCCCTTCCAGCAGGGAAATATGGCTTTTTTATTGCTATGGGACCCGAAAAAGCGGTTTTGATCTTCTCCAATTACAATTCGGCATGGGGTAGTTTTTATTACGATACCAAAGATGATGCCCTACGGGTGGAAGTGCCGGTTGTTCCAATAAACGAAAGTAGGGAGCGACTCACTTATGAATTCAGTGACCAAACAGAAGATAGTGCAACCCTAGCCCTGGTTTGGGAAAAAATTAAAATTCCCTTCAAGATTGCGGTAGATTTGCCCACCCTCCAAATTGCCTCCTTTCGAAAAGAGTTTAATTCCGGCAACTTTTATCAATACTGGCAAAATATGCAAACCGCGGCAAACTATTGTTTAATGAACAATATAAATCTGGAAGAAGGTCTTTCATGGGCGGAGCGGTCTATAAATACCTATTTTGGAGAAGCTAATTTTAAGACCTTAACCACTTATGCAGGTTTGTTGGAAAAATTAGACCGGAAAAAAGAGGCCGATTCTGTTATGGCAAAAGCCCTTCCTATGGGGAAGGTTGACGATATTTTTCAGTATGGAATCGATTTAGCCCGAATCAATAAAAGTCAGGAAGCCTTTGCGGTATTAAAGGCCAATTTTAAAAAACACCCTGATACCGATTATGGGATTTTGGGAATGGCGATGGGCTATTATGCCATTAAAGATAAAGAAGAAGCTATAAAGTTTGCCAAAAAAGGGAAGGAAAAAACAACCAATCCCGGCTTTTCAAACTATTATTCAACCCTAATCGCAAATATGGAAGCGGATAAGGAAATATTTAACTAAGGCCATTTTCTGAAACAGTCAAGTATATTCCTAAATAAATTATAAACCATTTAAGACCTTAAAAACATGATCTTAAACTATCTAAAGATAACATTACGTAATGTTTGGAAAAACAAATACCATAAAAAGTTTGCGGACGGAATAAGGTTAAATTAAATATAACACTATGTACGCACTATTCTTCAAAATCGCAACAAGGTATCTGCTCAAAAACAAACTGTACTCCTTTATCAACATTTTTGGACTTGCTGTGGGTGTGGCCTCTTTTGTACTAATTATGCTGTATGTAAATTATGAGCGTAGTTATG
>CAYTDS010000466.1:0-1692 GCA_964436555.1 uncultured Flavobacteriaceae bacterium
AATACTTCAATTAAGATTAATAGTATCTTTAATGGAAAGCTTCATATTTGTTTCCATGAAAAATAGCATTAATTCCCGCCGATTGTTTATGAAAAAAACCGCCTTTGCTGGAGTAGGATTTTCAATAGTTCCCAATACAGTGATTAGTGGTCTTGGTTATAAGGCACCTAGCGATAAATTAAATATTGTAGGTGTTGGCGTGGGCGGAAAAGGAATGAACAATCTTCTTGCAATGCAAACGGAAAATATCATTGGGCTTTGTGATATTGACTGGAATTATGCCCAAAAATGTTTTACTGCTTTTCCGAAAGCCAAAACATTTTATGATTGGCGCATTATGTTTGATGAATTAGGTGCCTCTATTGATGGCGTAGTTGTGGCTACAGCAGACCATACCCATGCTGCTATTGCCGCTACAGCGATTACCATGAGTAAACACGTATATTGTCAAAAGCCACTTACCCACTCGGTTTATGAATCCCGATTATTGACAAAACTAGCTGAAAAGTACCCTGTAGCAACTCAAATGGGAAATCAGGGGAATTCAGGAGATGGGGTCCGACAGCTCTGTGAATGGGTTTGGAATGGCGAAATAGGAGAAGTCTCAGAGGCTCATGCTTGGACGGACAGGCCTATCTGGCCGCAAGGTCTTGAACGACCCAAAGAAGCAATGGAAATTCCAAAAAATTTTGATTGGGATCTTTTTGTTGGCCCTGCACCCCATCGTCCTTATCATCAATTATACACCCCTTGGAATTGGCGAGGGTTTTGGGACTTTGGTACAGGTGCTTTCGGGGATATGGCATGTCATATTCTTGATCCTATTTATAGAGCATTACATTTACAATATCCCGAAGCAATTTCCGGAAGTTCTACAGGACAAAATACGGAAAGTGCTCCAAACGCGGAAAAGGTGCGTTTTGATTTTCCGGCAAGAAAAGCCCTTGAAAAGATAAAAATGCCAGCCGTAAAAGTACATTGGTACGATGGTGGTTTTTTGCCGGATAGACCGGAAATGCTTGCAGATGGAATACCTATGATGGAAGATGGTTTAGGTGGATGTATGTTAGTTGGTACTAAAGACACTTTAATTTGCGGTTCAGGAGGATTTAATCCCAGATTGCTTTCCGGAAGGATGCCTAAGGTAACCCCCTATTTAAGGCGTATACCCGGTGCTATCACATATATTGATGGCCCTCATGAACAGGATTGGATTCGTGCTTGCAAAGAATCTCCGGAGAATAGAGTTAAGACTTCTTCTCATTTTGGCTATTCAGGACCTTTTAACGAAATGGTTTTATTGGGTGTATTGGCAATACGATTACAAGGGTTGAACAAAATCTTGAAGTGGGATGGATCTAAAATGAAATTTACAAACATTGGGCCAAACGAATCGATGAACGTAGTGAAAACTTTTGGCTTTCAGATGGTTAATGGTAGCCCTAACTGGAACATAGAACATATTGAATTGAACGCCCTTGAGGCTGCCTCCGAATACATAAAGCACACGTATCACAATGGTTGGTCGCTACCTGACATGCCTTAACAGCGTTTTTATTAATTTTTTATTGGAAATGTATTTTGGGTTTATCAACAACATAATTACCTAGTTTCCGTTCAACAAAAAAGAGAACGTCCCCACGTTCCCTTTTTCTTAATTTCCGAAGCAACCTGTTTTTGTAGATGACAGGA
>CAYTDS010000467.1:0-1687 GCA_964436555.1 uncultured Flavobacteriaceae bacterium
CTTGTTCAAATTTATTTGGGGTATTGGTGGCATATGCTTTTTGAAGGTAAGGTGCCAATTTGTATTGTCCTTGAGCATCAAAAAAATCAGTGGCCTTTACATACTTCTGTCCGGAAGGAATGCCTATTATTTTCCGGATACTATCGTTTTGTCCTTTTTTATCCAAGGCAAGTACCTCTGTATTGTACCATAAGGCTGGATTTTGCATCATGGATAGAAAAATCTGATCGGCATTATATGCTTTGTAGGTGTCTTTTAAGCTCAGTTTCCTTAAAAGTTCCGAGGCAAATGTATTAATTGGCTTCATCCTACCTCCTTCATCTTGTACAACCAGTTTGCCAAATTCTGAGGCATGTTCTTTGGATACAACAACAGTGCTTAGCAAAGAATCTACCTGCTGCTGGGAGGGTCTGTTTCTATGTTCATGATTTTCCTGCGAAAAGCCTTGTATAAAAAACCCTATAAACAGCACGGTGGTTAGCACCGCTTTTTTTGATTTTAGTTTGGATAAAGAATTAGCCAAATCCTTAAAGCGCGTTTTTCCAAAAAACATAATGCCCATAAGACCCAAATACAATAAGAAATAACCAATATAGGTTACCCATGTACCCCAAAAGTCATGATTTACAGAAAGTCCGGTTCCCTTTTCGTCAGGATCGAAATTTGCCTGAAAAAAGCGATACCCTTTATGGTCCAAAACGTGATTCATATAAATATCATAATCAAATGGTCGCTCATCCTCTATGGTTACTTTACTCATAAATGAGGCATAGCCCTTTTCGGTGCCCGGATATTTTTCAGCTATAAAATCATTTAGCTTTATGCCAAAAGGTAACTCATACACTTTAGATCCATAGCTTATGGCAAACTCCAAACCACCAATACTGAACTTTTCGGAAAAATTTGAAGGTCCCTTTCCTCCCAAAATTTTCTTTTGTACAGTTTGCCCATTAGATTCTATTTCAAGAACCAAGGCATCCTGAGTTACCGGGGTAATTTCTTCCTGAGGCACTTTTACTATACCGTATGAGCCTTTCACCAGAGGTTCCGGAATTACGAATTGCATTCCCGCCATGTTATACAAAGATCGCAGTTGTAGAACTTCTAATGAATCTTTCGTAACATCGCCCTGAAACTGATCTGCCATCCGCATAAAATTTCCTTCAAAAGGTGTTTTTATCATGTAAAGGCTGTCCTTTGCGTAAATATTTATGGCACCCTCGGTCTCATTATTTAATGCAAATAGTACGTTGTGGATGCTAGCAATTTTACCGTCTTCCAGATAGTGTTCATGCCTGTTTCCGTCTCCAGCCTCTACAATTTTTAAATACGTTTCACCGGCTTCATCAGCTATTAAACCTTCTTTAGCGCCTTTAATAAAGTCTACATAGGTTATGGAAAATGCTTGTCCGTTAAAATCGCTTTTCCAGGGTAGGCTGGATTTTAAAGCCTCTGGGGTAACTATGATAGGGTCTTCGAGAATTTTCCGCTTGGCTTCTCCATCAATTATGCCATCCACATAAGCGGTTAAAAAAGTCTTGTCGGAATAAAATACTTTTTCGGTAGCACCCTCGCGAATAGGCATCATCCCTTCAAAACTGATATATCTGGTAATAAAAGCTCCAAGAATGATTAATATCCACGACAGGTGCAAAAGCAGCACCGGCCATTTTTCTCGTCGGAGCAA
>CAYTDS010000468.1:0-1676 GCA_964436555.1 uncultured Flavobacteriaceae bacterium
TGTTCCGGGAATGTCAAAAGATAAGTTTGTTGAAGTGTCCAATAAAGCCAAGGAAGTATGCCCGATTTCCAAACTATTAAAGGCCGAAATTAGTTTGGATGCAACTTTAACTTAGTAGGAAACTATCGGTTGATTACGGTACTATTTTTTATCAAATTAAAACCACTCAGCAAATACTAATTTAGTAAGCTAGTGGTTTTTTAGTTATTTACGATAGCGATAAAATTATATATTTGATAAAAGTTTACAGCCAAGAGTTAATCAATATATCTACCAAAACCATGAAAGCCAAAGACTACAGCTCCCTTTATAGAGTAATGCACTGGACCATTGCCATAGTAATGATACTCTTATTGATTACTATTTTTCTGCGTTTAACTTGGATGAATAGGGATCATATGGCGGGCATCATAGGTGAATTCCTTGTTGCAAATGATCAGCATTTGTCTCAGGAGCAATTAGTAGTTCTGGCAAAGACGATAAGAAAACCGATGTGGGACTGGCATATTTACCTTGGGTATGGTTTAGTCGGACTTTTCAGCATACGGTTTTTGCTACCTTTGTTTGGTAAAATGCCATTTCAAAACCCGTTAGAACAAAATCTGAACAGCAAACAAAAACTACATCGATGGGCCTATATTGTGTTTTATATATGCGTGGCATTATCCCTCATTACAGGTCTTATCATAAAATTTGGACCTGTAGCTTATAAAAAAACCATGGAAAGCATTCATGAACTCTCAATTTATTATTTTGTGGGCTATCTTATCCTTCATATTGGAGGTGTTCTTTATGCTGAATTTACAAGTGAGAAGGGAATAATTTCCAAGATTATAAGTGGCTCGAAAGGACTTTTAAAATAGTTCCATTAAGTTATAATGTTTCTCTAAAAAGAAAATTGATTCACCTCTTGCACTCCTCCGGGTAAAAGGTCTTCAAGACCAACATTTCCAATACGGATACGGACTAAACGTAAAGTCGGAAATCCCACCGCAGCCGTCATTTTACGAACCTGACGAAACTTACCTTCCGTTAAAATAACGCTAATCCATGAATTGGGTCGATGCCCTGCTATACGTAGTTTTATGTGGGGCGGAGGAAGTGTAGGAGTAAATTCCAATAGGTTTACTAAACATGGTTTAGTCATGTATTTCTTTCCACTAAATCCAATCTCAACACCATTTTGTAAACGGGTAAGTGCTTCCATTGTAATATCGCCATCCAGCTGGGCATAATACTCTTTTTCTATTCCCGAGCGATTTATGGCATCACTTAACTTTCCATCGGTAGTCATTAATAGTAAGCCTTCCGATTTTTCATCCAAACGGCCTACAGGCATAATCCCTTTAGGAAATTTATACAATTCACCCAAAAACTGTTTGTTTCTGGCCTCTTTAGCATCGTTGGAGGTAAGCTGACTCAACATTCCATAAGGTTTGTAAAGTTTAAAATGTAAATGGATTTTTTTGACAGTTTGAAAATGGTCCAAGACTAAACGGTAATTTATGATTTTGAAATGTAATGGATTTTTTTGATTTATTTCTCGCCTTGTTTTCGAAGCTCGCTACTGCGCATAGGCATGCTGTCAATTAAGGCAAATAGCTTTTCTGCCGTAATCAAGGTGGTCTCCCTAAGCTTAATACCGCCATCTAAACCAATAAGGATAACTTCAAAAT
>CAYTDS010000469.1:0-1674 GCA_964436555.1 uncultured Flavobacteriaceae bacterium
CCATAGAAGGTGAAGAATCCTTTTCCTTTTATACCATGAATATACCGGGCTTCTCCATTGATTTTATTCTCTCCCAATATAAGTACGGTAGGTTTTATTTCAGTGCTGGTGAATGCAGTAGTCTGTCCCATAAAACCTTTTACCAATGCAGTGTGGTTTTGGCATAGCATAGTCGGAATTGGGTCCCATTTCGCTGAAAAGTCCATCAAAGAAAAATAATCTCTTTCTTTGGGTACATTATTTCGCTTGTCAGTCATGTCGATGGAAGAAAACTCATACCTCATCGGGTTCCGTTCTAAGATAAAATTAGTGAAGGCAAAGGTTCTGGAATAGTCTAACCTACTTTGGTAATTAGCATCCGATGGATCTCCATCAAACATTGGTTCACAAATATCTACACCCTCTGCAGATAGCGCAATATCAAAACTATCCGTTGCTGAACACATGGCAAACATAAAACCGCCTCCTATAACATAATTCCGTATTTTGTTGGCTACCGCCTTTTTTGCGTCCGAAACCTTATCAAATCCTAGTTGAGCTGCCAACGCCTCCGATTTTGTTTTACTTTCTATATACCACGATGCAGCTCTATATGCTCCATAGAACTTGCCATACTGCCCGGTAAAATCCTCATGATGGAGGTGCAACCAATCAAACAAAACCAATTTATCTTCTATGACTTCCTCATCATAAATGGTTTCATACGGAATTTCTGCATAGGTCAATACCATAGTAACCGCATCATCCCACGGCGGATTTTCTTTAGGAGAATAAACCGCTATTTTGGGTGCCTTTTCCAGAACTACGGCATCCTGGTTTTGAGACGGACTACTTATCGATTCTAGAATTCCGTTGGTTTGTGCGTCTGATAAAATTTCAAAGGAAACTCCTCTAATCTGGCATTCCCGGCGTATACTTTCCCCATCGGGTAGTAAAAAAGAACCTCCTCTATAATTTAAAAGCCAATGTACTTTTTGTTGCTTTGTAAGCACCCAGTAGGTAATACCATAAGCTTTTAAATGATTTTTTTGGCTTTCGGCATCCATCGGAATAAGGATGGAAGAGGCAAACATTGAAACACCACATAGACAACAAAGAATGGCAATAAGTCCATCTCTTCTAGAGAGGTAAGAACACGTACTAATTCTGCGTTTTGTTTGTGAGGTGTATAGCTTTTTAAAAGGGAACGTCGCTTTCATCCGGATCGATATCTTCATTCATTGAACTACCAAAAGCCTCGTCCGCATTGGGGAGATTTTTTGTAATGAAGGGATTATCTTCATTGGCATTCATTTTAGATTGAAACTCAAATGGAGAATCAAAGTCATCTAAATTATCGAATTTTCCAAGATTACCAACAAACTTTAACCTTATGTTATCTAAACCACCATTTCTGTGTTTGGCAACTATAAACTCTGCCTGTCCAGCTGTGGGTGTTCGTTCCTCATCATCCCATTCATCAATTTTATAGTATTCCGGTCTGTAGATGAAAGATACAATATCGGCATCCTGCTCAATTGCACCGGATTCTCTAAGATCTGATAAAATGGGTCTTTTACTGCCTCCACGGGTTTCTACAGCTCGAGATAATTGGGATAGGGCGATAACCGGAACATTAAGTTCCTTGGCCAAAGCTTTTAAATTTCTGGATATCGTTGATATTTCTTGTTCGCG
>CAYTDS010000470.1:0-1673 GCA_964436555.1 uncultured Flavobacteriaceae bacterium
AGTACGGTTTTCAAAAGCAAATGATAGCTGGGAAAGTGAATTTTTAGTACCTTAAGTATTCCACATTGTCTCTAAGAATTACAATGCATTATATACTTTAGGGATTTTTTAAATCTAAATCAGAGTATTGCTTTACAATTGATACTATTCTTTCAACTGCCTCTGGATAACCAAACAACGAAAACTCAACGTGATACAAAATAAAGCTGTTCCTTTTGCATCCCAAAATTTGAAATACTATCCAAAATAATCCTATTATTGAGATTCTGCCTTCCTGAAACTACCTCAATGATTTCTTTACCACTTAACTGAGTTTCGGGTAAAGAAAAATCATCTCTTGCAAATATTCTTCTTTCTGGACACAATAATCTTACGCTTCCTGCATACGTAACATCAGGTAAAATCCATTGCGTTTCGGGATAATTTCCCATAAGCTTTTGAGCCACCGGTACAAAACTAAAATGTACTGAAGAAGGTATATCCAATAATTTTTCGACAGGAGTTCTAATGGTTTGCATCCCTACTACAAACAAAAAAAGAAAATATCCGGTGGTAACCCAACGATCGCTATTTACCAGAGAAATCCGTTGAAATAACAGTGCCAAAAAAGGGAGAAAAATTGGTAAAAGCCACCTTTCCTCCACCTTTTGAACGTCTGTAATGACAAAAAAGAAAATCAAAACCAAGAGTTGAGACATAAAAAGTTTCATCAGCCAATCTTTGGGAACCGCGACATAGCTCAGTTTCTTTAATTTCAATAAGACAAAGACAAGCAAAAGCAGAAAACCACAAAGCTTTAGCAATGTCAGCAGCAGAGCTAAAAGTGGAGAAAGTATCGGAATTCCTATTCCCTTTGCACTTGCAATCTTCATTTGAAAACTGGATTGGATCTCTTCCTGAAATCCGGCATTCTCCCATAACCAATAGATATGTGGACTTATTATCAGGACCATGACGATCATAGAAATAAGAAAATACGGATGAAATAGGATACGCCTTATAGAGGTATCAACAAAAAGCGACATCCCAATAGCCAAAAGCACCAGGGCATAATTATATTTGGTTAAAATTCCCAATCCGACAACCAATCCAAGCAACATATAATTCAGAAATGTTTTTTTAGAAATCAACTGATGGATAATACAATAAGTAGCAAGGACTACCACACATAATAAGGTCGTATGAGACAGTCGTCTAAAGGTAAAATCAATAAAAACAGGGATTAGAACGAGCCCAAGAACTACAAGTTGTGGCCGGTTACGCTCCCCTAGGTATGTCATGGAGAATCGATAAAGCAACAATAAAACTCCTCCAAATAACAAGCCTCTCAATAACGAAAAAGACCATTTGGAAACACCCATCACTGTATTAATACTATTTTGAATCCAGGTATATAAAGGAGGTTGGTCATCATAACCCCATCGCCACCACTGCGAATAGTAGGCTTGTTCCGCATCTTCCAATTCGGGAGCTGCTTTCATTAAACTGATACCGACGATGGCAACAAAACTAATACCGGCCAGCATATATATCTTGCCATATCGTTCTGCAATTACTTCCATAGCATTACTTGCTTATCAAAACGGTGAATTCTTTTGAAAGTGGATCTAGCGCTGCTAGCAAAGAGGGAATTAATTCCTCTCCATATTCCAAATACAGTTCAGAAAAATTAA
>CAYTDS010000471.1:0-1661 GCA_964436555.1 uncultured Flavobacteriaceae bacterium
AATTTACAAAAATGAAAAACTGGATTATTTGTACTGTACTATTAATTGGAACTGTAGTTTCCGCACAAGATCAATATGCCGAAGGCATGCAAAAAGCGTTTCAGCTTTGGGGAGAAAACAAACCTACGGATGCCGCAAATCTGTTTGAGCGCATTGCCAATGCAGAACCCGATAATTGGTTACCCTATTATTATGTTGCGCAGATTAACACGATCATTTCTTTTGGTGAAAGAGACAAAGAAAAACTAACTCAGCAATTAGAAAAGGCACAGGAATTTTTGGATATCGCCAAATCCATTTCTCCCGATAACCCGGAACTGCTGGTACAACAAGCCATGACCCATACTGCCTGGATAGCCTATGATGGTGCAAATTATGGTATGACACTTTCTCCCAAGGTAGAGGCACTGTACGCAAAGGCTAAAGCCATTGACCCGCAGAATCCAAGAGTTGTACTTTCCAAAGCAGAATGGGATATGGGTTCCGCGCAATACTTCGGAAAGGATACTACCCCTTACTGTAAAGATGTTGAGCTAGCATTGGAACTTTTTACTAATTTTAAACCGGAAGGTCCGTTTTATCCCGAGTGGGGAAAAGATAGAGCTGAGGCTATTCTTCAAAATTGCAAATAGGTTAAACCTTTAATTAATGAACACATTTATAAAGAATATTGTAAACGGGATCATAATAGGACTACTAGTAGCACTAGTGTTCATTATGATTGAAGTCCTTTCCGGCCAAAAGCTAGAATTCAATAGCCTCTTTGCTAAAGAATTGTTCTACTATATTTTTTACTCTGTGGTGCTTACATTAATTAATGGCTACTATTTTGATTATATCAACACCAAATATCCCTTTGGGAAGAATATAGGCAGAAGACTATTACTTGGAGGTTTGGGTGCTGTAGTGTTAACTTTAATCGGCGTATTCTTTATTCGATGTGTAATTTTTATTGCATTTGAAGGACGTAGCTGGTCCGAGTTTCTTGGCGGAGAAAGAGCGATATTTTATGTGATTTCCTTACTAATAACTGTAGTTGTTTCCGGTTTTTTCCATGCATTTTATTTTTATAAAGAGCTGCAAAAGAATAAAATCAAAGAGCAAAAAGTCATTGCAGGAACGGCAACAGCACAGTTTGATGCCTTAAAGAATCAATTAGATCCTCATTTTCTTTTCAACAGTTTAAATGTATTGACGAGTCTTATTGAGGAGAATCCGGATTTGGCGCAAAAGTTCACCACTTCCTTATCAAAAGTATATCGCTATGTTTTAGAACAAAAAAATAAGGATTTGGTTAAGGTAGATGAGGAGTTAGATTTTGCTCGGACCTATGTAAGCTTGCTTAAAATGCGCTTTGAGAACAGTATTATTTTTGAAATTCCGGAAAAATCAACCAATCCGGAGGCAAAGTTGGTGCCATTGTCGCTACAACTTTTGCTGGAAAATACGGTAAAACATAACAGCGTAAATCCAGAAAATCCATTACATATAAAAATATATGAATCCGATGGAAACCTTGTAGTAGAAAACAATCTTCAAATTAGGGAAACCTTGAGTAGAAGTACAGGAGTGGGGTTGAGAAATATTCGGCAACGCTACCAGATTTTATCAACTCGACAAGTAGTTATAGAAAAAACAACATCACATTTTAGGGTACAATT
>CAYTDS010000472.1:0-1658 GCA_964436555.1 uncultured Flavobacteriaceae bacterium
GGCAACCCGGAGAACAATGGAATTATAGTGCTTCTACAGATGTTTTAGCACTATTGATTGAGCACTTTTCGGGGATGTCCACTGCTGAATTTTTGCAAAAACGTATTTTTGATCCACTAGAAATGAAAGACACCGGCTATAATTTGAATGCTGAAAATAAGAATCGTTTTATGCCGGTGCATAATCTTAATGAACAGGGCAAACTGGTAACCTCTGCTAACCAATTTCCGGTTGAAGGAAATACCGTTTTTGGAGGAACTCACGGGCTTTTCTCAACAGCCTCTGACTACATGACTTTCTGCCAAATGCTTCTGAATAAGGGACAATGGAAAGGAAAACAGTTGCTGAGCAGGAAAACCATAGAAATCATGACCCTAAATCAAGTAGGTGATTTATATCCGGCTCCCGGTCAAGGCTTTGGTTTAGGGTTTGGAGTAACAACAGATTTGGCAGAGAGTAAGGCCTTGGGTTCCGTTGGACAATACTACTGGAGCGGTGCTTATACTACTTTTTTCTTTATTGATCCAAAAGAAGAACTCATTGCCATACTCCTGTCTCAATTACAGCCTTACAATAATTATTATGGCGAAAAAATGCGCCAATTTATCTATCAAACACTTATTGATTAGTCTTTAACATTAAAAAAACAAAACTTAAAATGAAAACAATATACCTCTTTTTAATCTGTTTCAGCATAACTACCCTGATTCATTCACAAGAAATTATACAGTTACCCTATACTCCTTCCTCAACCGTGGTTTGGCAAGGTGGCGAAAAAAACTATTTCTCCGACATTTGGCAAACTCAGGTGGTAACCAATGTCTCTGTACCTACCATGGAAGTTTTTCGGCCTAATGAAGCAGATAATAATGGCACAGCAGTGATAGTAGCACCGGGCGGCGGACTCTACGGACTAAGCATAAACAGCGAAGGCAATGATGTAGCAAAATGGTTAAATAAAAAAGGTATTACAGCTTTTGTGTTGAAATACCGCCTAGTACCCACAGGAGAAGATGGTGTAAAAGAGGCGGGAGAAGCCGGTTCAAAAATATATGAAAATGTTGCTCCAATACTGCCTCTTGCCATTCAGGATGGCTTAAAAGCTATTGAAGAAGTTCGTAATAATGCAACATTATACAGGATAGATCCCAGTAAAATAGGCTTTATGGGTTTTTCTGCAGGGGGTGCTGTTACTGCCGGAGTTACCTTTAATTATTCCAGAGAAAACAGACCGGATTTTATTGTACCTGTTTATCCATGGATGCCTGTGGTGGGCAATTATGAAGTGCCGGAAGATGCTCCCCCGGCATTAATCATTTGTGCCTCAGATGACCCGTTGGAATTGGCACCTCCAAGTGTTGATTTGTATTCGGCTTGGTTAAAGGCAGGTAAGACCGCAGAACTTCATATGTATGCCAAAGGCGGGCATGGATTTGGAATGCGACATCAGAATTTACCTTCAGATAAATGGATAGAACGTTTTTATGAGTGGTCGGTTTCCGAAGGTATTACGGTACCCAAAGGCGGAATGTAAATTCGTTTTTTAAAATTAATTTGACCACTATTTAAAATAGAATTAATTTCATGCTCCAAATCCTTTAAAGTGAAATTAATTTATTACGCAGTACTTTTTGTGAGTCTATCCGGCTATGCCCAAA
>CAYTDS010000473.1:0-1655 GCA_964436555.1 uncultured Flavobacteriaceae bacterium
ATCATCACTATCAATTAACAACCATTTTAGTAAGTCATCATTTACCGGAAATTTTTAAGCTTTCAGATCATGTGATTGTTTTAGATAAGGGCCAAATTTTAAAAAAGGGATCACCGCAACAGGTTTTTTCTGAAGATAAAATTAGTAGCAAATTTAAACTGATTGGAGAGATTATTGAAATATCAAAAAGCGACATAGTCTATGTCATTAGTGTATTGGCAGGAAATTCCATAGTTAAAGTAATCGCTACCGCTACAGAGACGGTTGACTACAGAATTGGCCAAAAAGTAATTGTGGCCGCAAAAGCGTTTAGCCCTATAATTCGCCCTGTTCAATAGGTAGCCAGAGGTCTTAACAGGGTTTTAAGACAATTTTATTAAACTTTTTCTACCTTATAAAGCTAAGTTCAAAATTTTACAACACTTTCTTGAGAATGTATAAGGATAATAGCTTTGTGTGTAAATATCTTTATAAATAGCCGAGGTAAGTAATATCATAAATAAAGAATGAAGAAATGGCAAGTATGATAATTAGAAAAATATTTTTGAATACGTTGGGAGTAAGTTATTTGGATGAAGGGCCAAAAGATGCACCTATACTATTATTTATTCATGGCTTCCCGCTTAATAAGGCAATGTGGAGTACACAAATAGATGAATTAACAGAAGGTTTTCGGGTAATTGCCTATGACATTAGAGGGCACGGTGATTCTGACTTGGGAAATGAAGATTTTTCCATTGAGTTATTTGTTAAGGACTTGATAGACTTAATGGATGTTTTAAATATAGAAAAGGTTATCCTTTGTGGTTTGTCAATGGGGGGTTATATAGCGTTAAATGCGGGTTTAAATTATCCCTCGCGTTTTGAAGGTCTTGTACTTTGCGATACCAATTGTATAGCAGATAGTCCGGAAACCGTAGAAAAACGCATGAAAGGGATTGATGATATCAAAAAAAATGGAGTGGTAAATTATGCCGATGAGAGTATCAAGAATCTCTTTGCAGAAACATCATTTCGAAATAAAAAAGGTGAAATAAACCGAGTTAGGGAAATGATAGTAAAAACTAATGAAGAATCCTTGTATTTTACCTTACAAGCATTGGCCAAAAGACAGGAAACATGTAGCCGACTTTCTGAAATAAAGATACCCACACTAATTTTAGTTGGAAAAGAGGATAAAATAACCCCACCTGCCTCAGCAGAAGTTATTCACAATGGGATTACCGACTCCTATTTAACTATTCTGGAAGATGCAGCTCATTTAAGTAATATGGAAAATCCCGTGCAGTTTAATCAAGAAATCACTGCTTTTGCTGTAAAAGTGCAACAGAGCTTGCAAACGGAAAACGGATAGTTAGGCTTTAATTTTATTAATCACTATTTCTTTAAAAGCCCAACGCTTTTGACTAGAAATGGTTAAAACAGTTTTACATGAAATTACTCACATCAAAATTAGTTCAAGATTTATTAGGAACTAAGGAAGATATATGCCTTTCGTACAATTATCCCATTTGCCAAATAGATAACGCTTATAAAAACAATATGTTTAGGACTTATATTTTTTTAAATTAAGGTAAGCATCGCTTTACAAAAAACTTCATAAGAAAATCAAGTACCACCTAATTTCGTAACTTTGGGAATCAAAATCGAATTCA
>CAYTDS010000474.1:0-1647 GCA_964436555.1 uncultured Flavobacteriaceae bacterium
TGGTTTACTACACCCAATTTCTCCGGATATGGCATTGGGTATGGATGGGAGTCATTTTTGGGACCTCTTCAGGTGATGTATTCTTTTTCACCACAGCGCAAAAGCAGCAATCTATTTTTTAGCTTGGGATATTGGTTTTAGGATATTTGTTTTACGGATTATCCTAGACCTAAATCAAGACCTTGTAAGGAGTTATATTTTTAAACCGAAAGGTAAAAATAGAAGTGCAAATTAATTGCGATATTTGTATCATGAACTTCTTAAAGGCACAACATTCTAGGATTGACACAACATCCCATGTAAGGGCAATGTGGTAAATTTGATGGGTTGCTAAACCCCAAATTCGAAAGAATTATTTTGCTATTGGCAAACGAAATCAAAAAACCAATATTATGGCACTATTAGACAATACCTCATTACAATTACCCAAGCAAAATCCGGAGGCAGAAGATTTCCTTCCTTTACTGGGTACGGATTATGTAGAACTTTATGTTGGCAATGCAAAACAAGCAGCTTACTATTATATGTCGGCTTGGGGTTTTCAACCTTTAGCTTATGCAGGTCTGGAAACAGGACGTAAGGACAAGGTTTCCTATGTAATTGAGCAAGACAAAATTAAATTAGTCCTTACCTCTCCCTTGAAATCCGGCGGGGATATAAATAAACATATAGACTCCCATGGTGATGGCGTAAAAGCAATTGCCCTTTGGGTATATGATGCTTTCAACAGTTATAAGGAAACAACTTCCCGGGGAGCAAAAGGATATTTAGAGCCGCTAATCCTTGAGGATAAGGACGGAAAAGTTTGCATTTCCGGGATACATACTTATGGAGAAACAATACACCTTTTTATAGAGCGCAAAGACTATAAAGGAGTTTTTATGCCCGGATTTAAAGCGTGGAATCCATTTTATAGACCTTCTTCCGTAGGTTTAAAATATATTGATCATATGGTAGGGAATGTAGGTTGGAACGAAATGAATAAGTGGTGTAAATTTTATGCTGAGGTTATGGGCTTTGCCCAATTGGTTTCTTTTGATGACAAGGATATATCTACGGATTATACTGCTTTAATGAGCAAAGTTATGAGTAACGGAAACGGCAGGATAAAGTTCCCAATAAACGAACCGGCAGAGGGAAGAAAAAAATCTCAAATAGAAGAATACATAGAATTTTATAATGGAGCAGGTGTACAGCATATGGCCCTCGCAACCGACAACATCATTGAAACCGTATCAGCATTGCGTAACAGAGGTATAGAATTTTTAACAGTGCCTGCAACCTATTACGAGGATGTTTTGGATAGGGTTGGTGAAATAGATGAAGCGCTTGAACCTTTAAAAGAGCTGGGGATTCTTGTAGATAGAGATGAGGAAGGATATTTACTACAAATATTTACAAAACCCATTCTAGACAGGCCCACAATGTTCATTGAAATAATTCAAAGAAAAGGAGCAAAATCTTTTGGCAAAGGAAATTTTAAAGCCTTATTTGAAGCCATAGAAAGGGAGCAGGAGTCCAGAGGAACACTTTAGACAAACGAATTTTCTTAAGAATTTATTAATTTTTTTAGACTATACCTAAATAAGTGTTAAGAGGATAGTTAAAGTAAGTTAAAAGGAATTATGCATTAAAATTCCCACAGTA
>CAYTDS010000475.1:0-1647 GCA_964436555.1 uncultured Flavobacteriaceae bacterium
ATGATACCATTCAGGAATGTCGTGAGGCTTGTGGTGGAAAAGGGTATTTATTAGAAAACCGTATTGCTGATTTAAAAGGAGATGTAGATATCTTCACCACTTTTGAAGGCGACAATACAGTGCTTTTACAATTGGCTGCTAAAGGTGTTCTATCTGATTTTCAGGCAGAATTCAATAGTGCAGGTTTTACTACAGTTTTGAAACTCTTAGGTAACCAAATAAATGATAAACTGGTTACTATTAATCCTGTCTATTCAAATAAAACGGACAGTGGTCATTTATACAATCCCAAGTTTCACAAACATGCATTCGATTACAGAACCCGAAGACTAACTTACACTCTTGCAATGCGTATACGGGACTATATAAAAAAAGGCGTTCCCTCCTATCAGGCTTTTTTAAAAGTTCAATCTCACCTATTAACCTTGGGTAAGGCCTATAGTGAAGAATTTGCTTACCAAACGTTTATGGACTATGTAGAAAAAATGCCTGATGTGAAGTACCGCGAACTCTTTCAAAAATTAGGTTCCTTGTATGCCTTACACCAAATTCGAAATGATGCTTCCTGGTTTTTGGAACAAGGCTATATTGGTAGTACAAAATCAAAAGCAATACGACAACGCGTAGAACGACTTTGTACTGAACTTCGCCCGCATATTGGTGTTCTGGTAGATGGTTTTGGAATCCCGGAACATTGTATCACTGCCCCTATTGCAAGGAAACCCTAACGTTTAAGTAGCTCAGAGGTGTTTAGGAATTCCGAAATGGTTATTTGAGGACTGCCATGGAGATAAGTACGTGCAGAACCTCTGGAAGACAGTTTAAATTCTTCTACAGCAAATAGCCATGCTGTAGTAGATTCTTGCACTGTAGCTTCTATCGTATTCGCTTCCAGTCGCTCTGCTTTTAATTTAGCTCCTCCATAAATAGTTGCCTGCAAAACGGCTGCAGTTCCCTCCAAACGCGCTGATGCATTCTTTTTCAATTCCACGGTATTTCTTTCTCCTATTGAAAAAATTCTGGCATCAACCTTATCCGTTAGATTAATATTCAAAGAATCACTTTCAAAATTAAAATCTCCCGAACTATTTCCTTCCATATGTAGATTTAATAGTCCGGCCTTTGCGTTCAGCTCCATTTTAGCATAACCGGATGCGGTAATATCTAATCTATCGGCAGATAAACTACCTCTGGTCTTTATTGTCCCGTCTTGCATGGAAAGGGTAACAAGTTCATTACAATAAATTGTAATTTCTAACCTCTTTTTGGAAGTAATATTATAAAAAGAACTAATTAATAACGTACGATCTTCTACTTTAAATTTTAGGATATCTATTAAATTATCGTCTCCAGAAATTGTATAAGCGTTAGTGGATGCACCTTCAACAAAAACCTCTAAATTGTCTATTAGTTCAATTTTATCAAAAGCGGGTAATTCTTCCCGGACCTCTGTCACATTTCTATTTCCCTTAATATTGGGCTTTCTCTGAGAATAAGCTTGAAAACAACATAATAAACCCAACACCACTAATATATTTTTCACAACGTATAGTATTATTTATTAAACTCTGATATGGATTTTAAATGTATTACAAAAATGTTACATTATTAACTGCTTTAACTTTTTACAAAATAAAAACCCATCTT
>CAYTDS010000476.1:0-1642 GCA_964436555.1 uncultured Flavobacteriaceae bacterium
CTTATGACTAAAAATGACCCCTACGCTGCGCTCCGTTTTAAGGAATTCAATATATTTTTAATAGTTCGATTTGCCATGGTTTTTGCATGGTCTATGCAATTTATAATTATAGAATGGGAAGTGTACAGCATAACCAAGAATCCATTGTCACTAGGACTTATAGGTTTAATGGAAGTTATCCCCGCCGTGGGCATGGCCCTTTTTGCGGGACATATTGTAGATAAAAGTGAGAAGCGAAATCTTTTGGTGAAATGCCTCCTTGGATTTTCTGTGATAAGTTTTGGTCTTTTTTTGCTTACGTGGCCAAAGGTGACATCGGGGTTAAGTGCGAACACTATTCTGTGCGCCATCTACTTTTTGGTTTTTATGGGCGGTTTTGTCCGCGCTTTTATTGGACCCACTATATTTTCTCTTTTTGCTTTAATAGTTCCGAAAAAAGCCTATGCCAATGCGGCCACATGGAGTAGCTCTGTTTGGCAGATTGCAGCGGTTCTGGGACCTGCGCTGGCCGGATTTTCTATTGTATGGATAGGAGTGCATTGGTCTATGTGTCTTATTATTGGTTTTGTGGGCATTGCCTTGGTTACTTTATTAAGGATTTCCAGAAAACCCATACTAAATCACAATGCAGCGGATCCAATGATGAAAAGCTTAAAGGAAGGGCTAAAGTTTGTATGGAATACCAAGGTAATTCTAGTTGCACTTACTTTGGATATGATAGCTGTTTTATTTGGTGGTGCGGTGGCACTACTGCCTATTTTTGCTCAGGATATTTTAAAAGTAGGGGCGGAGGGATTTGGGATATTACGCGCAGCCCCTGCTGTTGGGGCCTTTATTATGATGTTTGGGTCGGCTTACTTTCCCTTTAGTAAAAATGCGGGGATGAAACTATTGGCTGCAGTTTTCGGCTTTGGACTTTGCATCATTGTTTTTGGGATTTCTACTATATTTTGGCTTTCGGTACTTGCCTTATTTCTAAGTGGGGCCACAGACGGAATTTCTATGGTCATTCGGCAAACCATCTTACAACTTAAAACCCCTGATCACATGAGGGGCAGGGTAGCATCGGTAAACTCAATTTTTGTGGGCTCATCAAATGAACTTGGCGCTTTTGAAAGCGGACTTACCGCTAAATTAATGGGAACTGTAACCGCTGTTGTTTTTGGTGGTGTGATGACAATAGTTACAGTGACTGCAACGGGAATAGCATCTCCTAAATTCCGAAAATTAGATCTCACTAAGGATTTAGAAGAACGCGCTAGAAGTTAAAAATTTGAGCTTTCATTAGAATCCGGATGTAATGCATAAAGGTCTCCTAAATGAATACTTTAATGGAGTAGGGGATGAACAATATCTTTTGTCCATCCCCTAGAATAAAACCCAAAACATAACTTTGGTTTAATAGGTATAATTGTTATTCGCTACCCAACGGATTCTTCTACTATTTTTAAAATTAGAGAAGTAAGAATGTCTGTGTATTTCTGTTGGTATCTCTCTTAGAAATGTTCTCATGATGTTTTGTTTTTAGATTGATGATTTTCTTGCTTGAACTACATTGTTTAACTGTAGCGTCTTTTATTGTTCCACAAATAACCCTTTGTTTGGATTGCATTGTACTGAACATTTATTTTTTGTGTTGTAT
>CAYTDS010000477.1:0-1637 GCA_964436555.1 uncultured Flavobacteriaceae bacterium
TTAGAAACCTGACCTAATACGTAGGGAATAATTTTTAAGTTATTGGGGCTTTGTAACTTTAAACCGGTAAGTGTCCCCGCCAGTGAAAGTCGGTTTAAATTAACCCCAATGGGCATAGGAGACCAATATACAATTTCATTGCTTTTTCTAATATTCCTTCTAAAATTAATTCCCCAATCCTTTCCGGCCTGAAACCGTATGGTGCGCAGGGGAATTGCAAACTCTGCACTCCATCCAAAATCACCCACTTTCGTTTTCACTTCCCAGGAACCGTCCCAATTAAGATTGAAGCCACCAATAGTTCCCCCTTGCTGTCGATTTGCGTTAAAATTTCCCTGCCCCTCATTGTCTACCTGAGCATCATACTCAACCCCCAAAGCATTCGTGCCAAATATAAATCCGTTCTGACCGTCCTTGTAGGTATCTATAATAAAAAGGAAAGCATCTGTCATGTCTAAAGAAGCATCCCTGCGAGCATCTGAGACTACCAGTGTTTGTGGTGAAGCATCATAACAAACTACCGAAACATAAAAGGTCTGTGATGTATACCCTATTCTAATTTCCGTTTTTTCTGTTGCCAATAAGCCAAAATTGGGTTGCATCTGTTTTAAATCCCCAAACGGCATGATCTCCTTCCAAACAGGGTCATCAATAACATTACCATCTATTACGGGTTCATTTTCCAAAGCAACCGCAACCGCAATTGGTCTATCCTGGTTATTGGAGGTAACTGCTTCCTCCTGGCTACAAACCAAGGAAGGGTAACCTAATGCAAGCAAAAGGCCGAGTTGTAGTTTTAAAAACATTGATATGATTTTCAAGAAGTTTGGTCTGAAGTTTATAAAACTCAAATTTAGATAACTTCGGAGAATGAATTGAATACTTTTTTATAAAATTACGTATATTACTCTCCTATTATTTGCTTGACCCTTACTCAACCAACATTAGATTGTACAATCCTAAAGCCACCCGATGAGAAATACCATTTTTCCCTTTTTAATTTCCTTTGTTCTTCTGATTGGAACCTCATCCGTTTTTGGACAAATGGCTACAAAGAGCCTCTCCGAAACTGCAGGTGTTTCTTTAGAACGATTACAACGGTACGACGATTTTTTAAACAAAGAAATCAATGAGGGTCGAATTCCGGGAGCCGTTTCTTATATTGTACGTAAGGGAAGCGTGGTTCATGAAAAATCTTTTGGATATAGTAGTATAGATGATAAAGTAGCCTTGCGGCAAGATCAAATTTTTTATATCATGTCCATGACAAAACCTGTTGTTACCACAGCGTTTATGATGCTATACGAAGAAGGTCTTTTTGATTTAAATGAGCCGGTTTCCAAATACCTGCCTCAATTTAAAGATTTAAAAGTTGCCAAAGATATCAATACAGGGGTTTTGGGTGAAACTGTCCCGGCCAATAAAGAAGTTACCATATTGCACGTATTAACCCATACCTCCGGATTTACCCATGGCTTAAGTGGCACCAAACTAGATAATGAAACTGCTCAGGCACTCTATTTTGAACCTCAAAAATCTATTGAAAGCAGGGTTAATACATTGGTGAGTCTGCCTATGTATGGGCAACCCGGAGAACAATGGAATTATAGTGCTTCTACAGATGTTTTAGCACTATT
>CAYTDS010000478.1:0-1635 GCA_964436555.1 uncultured Flavobacteriaceae bacterium
ATATCCGGAGTTCCCAAAGCAATTGAAGGTACTTCTGGAATTTCTCCTGTTAAGCCCAAGTTTTTAACTATAGCGGTAACCGCTTTTGGGCCAACTTCGTCTATTAATTGTGCCGTAACTGTATTTACGGAATTGGCTAAAGCCTGTTTTAAGGAATACATTTTGCCTGTATACTTTCCGTCGGAATTTTTAGGACACCAAGGCTCTACATTGCCATGCTTTAATGCCTCTATACAGTATTGCGTATCGGGTAATTCATAACAGGGTGATAATCTTAGTTGATCAATGGCAGCAGCATATACAAAAGGTTTAAAAGTAGAGCCGGCTTGCCTTGCGCCCTGAATTACATTGTCATATTGAAAATGTTTGTAATTGAGCCCGCCGACCCATGCTTTTACATGTCCGGTTTGCGGCTCCATAGACATCATAGCTGTCCTTAAAAACGACTTGTAATAGCGAATGGAATCCATGGGAGTCATTACAGTATCCTTCTCTTGAATATCACTGTTCCAATCGAAGACGGTCATTTCTGTTTTTTGATTAAAAGAGGCTCTAATTTCCTTTTCAGATTTTCCCTGAGCTTTCATATTACGCCACCTATCAGAGGTTTTCATGCCCCGTTCCAAAATACCGTTTATTTCGTCTTGGTTAATTTCTAAAAAAGGAGCTGTTTTATTGCGTGCGGGAGTATTTTGTATAAAAAACTCCTTTTGTAGTCTTTTCATATGTTCCCGGACAGCCTCTTCAGCATTGGCTTGCATTCTAGAGTCTACTGTGGTATACACTTTTAAGCCATCCAAATAAATATTGTAGTTGGTCCCGTCCGGTTTTGGATTCTTGGCAATCCATCGGTTAAGATAACCTTGAAGGTACATTCTAAAATAAGTAGCTAACCCTTCTCTGTGAGATTCCGGGCTAAAAAAGATTTCCATTTTGAGCGCCTGTAAAGAATCCTTTTCCTTCTCGGTTATATAATCGTACTTGGCCATTTGGCCTATTACGGTATTTCTTCTATTCAAAACTAACTCGGTTCTACGAATTGGGTTGTAATAAGATGAATTTTTTAACATACCAACTAAAACGGCTGACTCCTCAATCTTTAAATCTTTTGGCTCTTTTCCGAAATAGATTCGTGATGCAGAGCGTATTCCATCTGCGTTAAAATTAAAATCATAAATATTCATATACATAGTTATGATTTCTTCTTTGGTGTATTGTCGCTCCAAACGTATGGCAATAACCCATTCTTTTACTTTTTGGGTAATCCTGTCTAGCTTGCTCGCGGACGCTCTTTTTGTAAATAATAATTTAGAAAGTTGTTGGGAAATAGTACTGGCCCCGCCTTTACTTCCCAGATAAATCAAAGCACGTAGTGTTCCCCAGGCATCAATTCCTGAATGATTGTAGTAACGAACATCTTCCGTTGCCACTAAGGCATCAACTAAATTTTTGGGTAAATCCTCATACGAAACAGGTGTGCGATTATCGTCCAAGTAGAACTTTCCCAAAGTCTTACCATCTGAAGAAATAATTTCACTGGCTAGATTGGTCTGTGGATTTTCCAAACGTTCAAAGGTGGGCATTTCGCCAAAAACACCCCAAGCTGCCAGCAAAAAGACAAATAGAAAGGAAAGT
>CAYTDS010000479.1:0-1634 GCA_964436555.1 uncultured Flavobacteriaceae bacterium
TTTTTGTAACCAAAAGGGGATGTCGAAGACGTGGAAGACCATGTAAATACTATTCCTTGCAAATTGAACAATTACATAAAAACGCTTCCGAACGACCCCATATTATATTTAACATTTCTGACACTGCATCCGGCAGTTTAACCGCCAGTATTCAAGCGCAAGATATACTGAGTGCGATGGAAACCAGTTCCAAATAAAAATTTAATCTTGCCTTAAACTATTTTTTAGCTTGCTGTAAAATATTAAAACTTCTTATTTTGTCAACTAAGTAACCTTAAATTGTGTGGGATTTGAACAAAAAAAACCGATGCGAGGCACATCGGTTTTAAAATAAACTAACTCAAACTGACTAACTCAAATAATCGCGACAAAGATGCTATTAATTTGAGGCCTTAAGGTTAAGTAAACTTCAATTTTATATTATCAAAATGAATCTGTTATTAATTGATTTGCAATACCTTACCCATAGTTGTTGCTGCATCACTCTTTAGGCCTAAAATTTCTAAAACGGTAGGAGCTAACTGATTGCTATAAAGCTGTTCTTCCTTTTGTATTTCTCCTGCCACCGAAATCCCTGCGCCAAAAATTACCAACCAAACCTGATCTGCGCCAGCGACATTACTGCCATGTCCCCGCCATGTATCCAAGGGTTCGGTACCTCGACCATGGTCTGTAGTAATTATAAACGTAGTTTGGTCTTTGTAAAAAGAATCGTTTTGTATAAAAGTCCAAAGTGACTTAATTAAAGTATCTGTATTGTGAGCTGCATTCAGGTAGGCTGCATAATCTCCGTCATGTGCAAAATCATCGGTTTCTCCAAAAGCAATGTATACCAATTCAGGGTGAGATTTTTTCATATATTCCACCGTATAATGATGGGTAAAAGCATCTAAACGAACCGTACTCCAAGGGCTTGGAATTTGAGATTGAAGTTCATTTAAAAATTCTTCCCGTTCGGATAGGTTATCCCCTACCGCACTTTGAAAGCCTGCGTTTACGGGGACCCCTGAGCGCTCTTCATTTACAATATATGGAAACACATCCCAGCTGCCAAAAGCAGCTACCTTTCCTTCAAAACCGGATTGTTGGTTTACCAGTTCCAGAATGGTTTTGTTGGGATTGTTTATTTTATCATTACTAGTAATCTGCTCATCATCAGCTTTGCCAGTCAGAATTTCATTGTATCCGGGATATGAAAACCACATAGTATTTGTTAAATCCATCTTACTACCTAATTTTCTATTTCCGTGAAGTTGTCCTATTTTTTCTACTTCACTCCAAAAAAAAGGCATCAAAGTCTTTCTTCTTTCTTCTGCATTGTTTCTCCAAAACTTCTCTTTTAAAGCTGTGGTATCACTTACATAGTCTTTGTTAGAGACCAAAAGGGAATCGGCTCCTGTAAATAATTCTTGCCACCTAAGACCATCTAAAGTAATTAAAATAACCTTGGGCTTTTTAGATTCTGGTATGGAGGTTTCCGTTTGATTTTTTTCGGCACAGGCAGTTAAAAGGAGACAAAATAATGCAAAACATAAAGTCGTATCTTTCATCGTATCTTAATTATAGTTAATGTTCGGTATTAAACTTTGCAGTTGCAGACCAATCACTCCAATTTAGATTTTGGTCTCTGTATC
>CAYTDS010000480.1:0-1630 GCA_964436555.1 uncultured Flavobacteriaceae bacterium
AAGGCCGATTTAATTTGACCTGAAAGATTTCCCCAATGTTCTGTTTGAATCAGCGGCTTATAATTGTTCTTTTGTAATGAAAATTCAAATCTTATTTCTCCTTCATTTAAGTCATCAAAAAGCACTTTAAAATATCCTTTTTCATCTGAGACCGAAAGCAAATTGCCCATAGAATTATAAATTTTAACTTTTTCCATAGGAAGTAAAGATTCCGAGTCTATAACCAATCCCGCAATTTCAACACTTCGATTTGAAAAACTTTCAGTATTCAAACCTTGCTTAAAGTCATCCGTTTTAGATAATGGTACGTACGAAGTAGTATTGTGATTTGCAATGGTTCCCTTTTTTAAAATTACTTTAGTTTCAGCGAAACTGTATAGCAAAATAGCCAGCAAAGGCAGTAGTATTAAACTTTTAAATAAGACTGTTTTTTTTGATGTTTTTGTTTTCATGACTGAAATTCGTTTTTTGACCTGCCCGAACACGCTGGGTCCCAACGTAAAGGTTTTACCAAAAATGGTCAGGCGGGTTGATGAATAATGGATGGAGTTTGCCAATTTAGGCGAGAGGGCATGTGATGAGTATGCCAGAATTAAAGATTGGTACATATTTGCAGGAACACCTGTATTAACAACAGCTTGGTCCGCCAAAAATTCGTGATTAAGTTTTATTGACTTTTTAAGTATAATTATTAAAGGATTAAACCAGAATACAACCTGTAATAACTCTACCATGAGCAAGTCAATACTGTGTTTTTGCTTGGCATGGGTTTCTTCATGCAATAGCACAGCATCGGGAATTTCCTTAGCCTCGAATTTTTGGTGGTTTAAAAATATGTAATTAAAAAAGGTATGTGGAATTGTGGGTTGGCCCAATAATACAAAAATGATGTTTCTGCTTTTGTATTTTGGATTTTTCCGAATTCTCTGAATGATTATGAATAAATTTTTAAAGAAAATGAACCCAAAAGCCAAGACCCCTATGGCGTATAGCGTCCCTATTATTTCAGTTACATAAGTTGTAGTTGTTTCCCTTATTGTATGATTTTTAATAGGGGTTTCTTGAATTGTAAGGATTGTGTTTTGTACGTTTTCTGTCACTTCAACATATTCCGTAAAAATGACTAAGGGTATAAGAAAGGCCGCCAAAGTCGTACCTAATAAATAAAACCGTTTAAAAATGTGCATGTTCTCATTTTCCAAAAAGAGCTTGTAAAATGCTAGGAAGATGCCCAAACAGATACCCGATTTCAGAAGATAGATAATCATGGCTTACTTCTTTTTTAGTTCCTTTTCAATTAGGTCCTTTAGGGCTTCGAGCTCCTTTCTTGTCAAATTCGTTTCTTGTGTAAAAAAGGAGGCAAATTGCCCCGGACTATTATCAAAAAAGTTTTTGATTAGCCCATTCACCTGTTTTGAAAAATAATCTTTCTTTTTTACCAAGGGGTAATATTCACGGGAGCTTCCAAGTAGCGAATACCCAACAAAACCTTTATCGGCCATTCGTTTCAATAGCGTAGCCACTGTTGTAGTTGCGGGTTTCGGTTCGGGATACGATTCCAATAGGTCCTTCATGAAGGCTTTTTTTAACTTCCAGAGCATATTCATTAATTCCTCTTCCGATTTTGACA
>CAYTDS010000481.1:0-1625 GCA_964436555.1 uncultured Flavobacteriaceae bacterium
TCAAACTTTAATAGAAATAATGATGCCATCTATTTTAATACAACAACAAATAACAGTTTAAATTCACTGGAAATAAATCAGGTTGGCGGTGTTTTCGTTTTTAATAATACAAATGAAAATTCCCCTTGGCGAAAATTTTCTTTGGCCATAAATTATGATATGGTTCAAAATTTTAATGATAGAATATCCATAAATGGAAGCAGTAATCAAGGTATTGACAATTACTTTTTGAATTTTGCCAACGGTGTTCCATTTGGACCGTTGTTACTTCAAGATGGAGAGTTTATAGAGGAAGCTTATTTGGATATCGGAGCTAATTTAGGTTTTGTGGACCAACAAGCTTTCCTGGGGTATTTTGGAGGTATTATAGATCCTTTGGAGAATACGGACGACAATACCCAGTATACTTCAAATGCACTTTATTCCAACGTTAATCAGGAATTTTTTCAGAGTACGGCAGGCTATAACAGCAAATTTACCGTGAACATGGCATCGCAATATGAAGAAAATATTTTTCTTGGGGCCTCTTTAAATTTTCATAGTGTACTATATGATAGATATACTCAGTTCAGTGAAAGGGGTTATGCGGCCGATTCAGAAATTCAATTCACTAATTTTGACAACCGTTTACAGACGGAAGGATCTGGCTTTTCTTTTAGTTTGGGAGCTATTGCCAAGGTGAGTGATTTGATTAGGCTTGGTGGGAGTTACCAATCTCCCACTTGGTATCGTCTTGCAGATAATACTTCGCAACGAATTAACTCAACGCTTGCTGATGATGATATTAATTTTATCGATTTTAATATTGTAAACCTATTTGATCGTTACACTATAAAGTCGCCCGGGAAACTAACAGGAAGTTTGGCTCTTATTTTTGGGAAAGACGGATTGTTAAGTTTTGATTATGGATATCAAGATATGTCACAAGCAGAACTTAGACCACTTGCAGATCCAAGCTTTGCCTCAGAAAATAGCTTTATCTCCAATCAACTTGGTACAGTTTCAACAATACGAGTTGGTGGCGAGTATCGTTTGGCTCAAGTAAGCTTAAGAGCTGGCTATCGTTATGAACAAAGCCCCTATGCCGATAGAACTACCATTGGAGATTTAAATGCATTTTCTGCAGGTATTGGTTATAATTTTGGTGGTAGTAGACTGGATCTTGCCGCAAGTAGAAGTCAACAAGACTTAAACAAACAGCTTTTTGAAACAGGACTTCCCGTTCCCAGCTTACTTACCAATATAAATACCAATGTAACGCTAGGCTATACAATAAATTTCTAGGAAGACAACGTATAAAAAAGATCGGTAATTACCGGTCTTTTTTATCGCTTTAAAGTAAAGTGGTTTCGTAGAATACTGGCAACCAATATCCCGTCCTGATCCCTTGAATAGTCAAATCTAAACCAATAATCTGAAGAAGGCATTGGTCTGCCGTTAAAGGTGCCATCCCATCCTATGGTAGTCTCATCCAGTTGTTTTAATAGCTTTCCATACCGATCAAAGATAAACACAACGGGATTCGTAAGTGTTTCTATACCGAGAATATTCCAAAAGTCATGAATTCCGTCTCCGTTAGGGGTGAAAAACTTGGGGTAACCTACAACCAAAAATGGAATAGGATC
>CAYTDS010000482.1:0-1621 GCA_964436555.1 uncultured Flavobacteriaceae bacterium
TGTAAACCTGGCATCTGGACAATAGAGCAGGAATTACTTCAAAACTTGGATTTTCAGTAGTAGCACCAATAAGGGTTACCCATCCTTTTTCGACTGCTCCAAGGAGGGAATCTTGTTGCGACTTGCTAAATCTATGAATTTCGTCTATAAATAAAATGGGATTTTTGGCGGTAAACAAACTCCCACTTTGTTTGGACTTGTCAATTACATCCCGTATATCTTTTACTCCGCTATTAATGGCACTCAAAGCATAAAAAGGGCGTTTACTTTCATTGGCTATGATGTTGGCTAATGTGGTTTTACCTGTACCGGGAGGTCCCCAAAAGATTAAAGATGGGATAAGCCCTTTTTTTATTTGAAGTGTAAGCGAGCCGTTTTCACCTACCAAATGGTGCTGACTAATGTACGTATCCAACGAACTAGGTCTAAGGCGCTCTGCAAGGGGTTTATTCATAGTATAAAATTACTATATTTCCGTTGATTAGTATCAGTCTGGTATTTTTGATTTTTAAATGGCTGAAGAGAAGAATTAGCTAAAGTTCCCATTTAACACGAGTTAGGGGTGTTTAAAAATCAAAGGACGATTCAAAGAAATTGATTTTTCCTCTTGAGATTTGATATAGGCGTATAAACGTCAAAAGTCATTTGCTAACTCGACAGTTGTGATTGATTTAGTTAAGTAAATGAATAAACCAAGTTCCTCTCTTGAGAGGCCTTTTACATAGCATGCTCAATTAGGTTAGGGATGTTTAACACAACAAATACAAACTAAATTTTATTATTGTATTTTTTTTGGTGGTAGAATTTTAGTTCCCCTCTCGAGAGGGGCTAGGGGTGTGTAAAAATTAAAAGTTATTCCAAAGAAGGAAGTTAATCCTTTTAATAAATTATGGATATATAAAAAACCAAAACCAAATGCAAAAAAGAAAGATTATACCCTATAATCCGGAGCTTAAAGAATTGGCAAGACAACTTCGTAACAATGCCACAAAAGCGGAAATTATCCTTTGGCAAAAATTAAAAAGGAAACAAATGTATGGGTATGATTTTCATCGTCAAAAGCCTGTAGCCAATAGTATTCTGGATTTTTTCTGTCATGAATTAATGTTGGGTATTGAAGTAGATGGTTATTCTCATCAAATCTTGGAGGTGTTTAATAAAGATGTTGAAAAGGAACAGATAATGAATAAGCTAGGGATTTCTATTCTGAGATTCTCAGATTACCAAGTTTTAAAAGATACTGACAATGTAATCAGGGCTATAGAATGGTATATTATGAATTTCGAAGAACACACCCCCAGCCCCTCTCAAGAGGGGAGCTGAATTAATTTTTATTATGGACAGTTTGTTATGGTAAATTAAGCAAGTGTTTAAGAATACAGATAATGTAATAAAGGCGATAGAATGGTATATCGTGAATTTTGAAAAACACACCCCCAACCCCTCTCAAGAGGGGAGCTGAAAGTGGTGCCAAGTTTCGCATAAATAACCCTTGACCCTTCTCAACCCCGATAGCATCAGGAGGAGCAGAAGGTAATTGAAAGGATAAATTAATATAACATGTCTGATAACCAATATTTTAGATTTTCCAACGCAGTTATACTAGTGCCATTGAGCGCTG
>CAYTDS010000483.1:0-1617 GCA_964436555.1 uncultured Flavobacteriaceae bacterium
GATACCGATCGAAGAGAAAGGTATTTAAAATCTAAGAATGTTAATTTTTTTGGTGCCGGGGTTTCAGGTGGTGCCGAAGGTGCCAGAAAGGGTCCGAGTATAATGCCTGGAGGATCCAAAGAAGCTTACAAGGAAGTAAAACCTATATTTGAGGCGGTTTCTGCCAAATTCAACGGAGAGCCATGTGTGGCTTACTTAGGACCAAAATCGGCAGGAAACTATGTGAAAATGGTACATAATGGTATTGAATATGGATTGATGCAACTAACCTCCGAAATTTATGATTTGCTTAAAAAAGGAGGCAATTTGAATAATACCGAATTACATGAGGTATTTGCTTCATGGAACAAAGGACGTTTGCAATCTTTTCTGATTGAAATTACCTCAGAAATTTTTACTCAAAAAGATGATAAGGGTACCGGGTTGTTGATAGATAAAATTCTAGATAAAGCAAAGCAAAAAGGCACAGGAAAATGGACTTCTCAAAATGCAATGGATTTAGGTATTCCTATTCCGACGATTGATGTGGCTGTTAGCATGCGAGAAATATCGGCACTAAAAGAAGAGCGGGTCTTGGTAGATAAGCTATATAATAGGCCTGAAGCAGCATTAATGAATAAACAAGAAATCATTGCACTAGCCGAGGAAGCACTTTACTTTGCATACATAATAACCTATGCTCAGGGATTGCACCAATTGGCTTATGCATCAAAAGAATATGGCTATGAATTGGATTTATCGGTAGTTGCCAAGATTTGGAGAGCAGGCTGTATCATACGTGCTGCCCTCTTGGAAGATATTTCTAAAGCATATAGAAAGAATACTGCGTTGTCCAATCTTTTAATGGATTCTACTTTTGTAAATGCTATAAACGGTACAATTAATTCAGCTAGAAAGGTTGTCTCCTATGCTGCTACTTATGGCATTCCCATGGGTGGCTTATTTAATTCTTTAACCTATTTTGATGCTTATAGTTCAGGACGCTTACCGCTTAATCTAATCCAAGCACAACGAGATCATTTCGGTTCTCATACCTATGAAAGAATAGATATGGAAGGTATATTTCATACGCAATGGGGAGAGTAAATTAATTTGACTAAATTAAAAAATGGCTATCTTCTATTAAGAGGATAGCCATTTTTGCGAGTTTACATTACTTTATTTGCTCAGATACATTTTTCTTCTGGCATATAGATTGTAAAATTCATCATCCTTTAAACTATCAATAAAAAGGATACTCTCCCCTGTACTTTTCATCTCCGGTCCCAGATTTTTGTTTACGTTCGGGAATTTATTAAAGGAAAACACGGGTTGTTTTATTGCATATCCCTCCAATTGTGGTTTAAAGTTGAAATCCTTTACCTTTTTTTCACCAAGCATAACTTTAGTTGCATAGTTTACATAAGGCTCTTTGTATGCTTTGGAAATAAAAGGAACTGTTCTTGAGGCTCTGGGATTGGCTTCGATAATGTAGACCATATCATCTTTTATGGCAAACTGAATGTTGATAAGACCAACAGTTTGCAAAGCTAGAGCTATTTTTTTGGTATGATCTTTAATCTGTTGCATTACAAATTCTCCCAAGTTAAAAGGAGGTAAGGTGGCGTTAGAGTCTCC
>CAYTDS010000484.1:0-1616 GCA_964436555.1 uncultured Flavobacteriaceae bacterium
TGCTCTGTGGTAATAATAGTAACGTTTTCAATTGGATCTTTGAATGCTTTGTAGAAAGCCCCCAAGCTAATGGTTTCACCACGTCTGGGATACAATTCATAGCGTAAATCTAAATTGTCTATTGTCGCAGTTTTTAAATCTGGATTTCCAAGCCGGCCAGCCTCATTGATAAAATCATAAAAGAGGAAAGGCGCTATTTCCCGGAATTCTGGCCTGTTAATGGTTCGGCTATACGCCAGTCTTAAAATAGATTCTTCATTTAGGTTATAACCAATATTCAGCGATGGAAGGACAGAAGTAATTGGGTTTTCAACGGCAATGGGACCTGTATCATCTGCAGCATCCAGCTTTTGTAAATTATGTTCTACGCGTACACCGCCAGTAATATTGAATTGATTTATTGGGAGTTCTACTTGGGCATATCCTGCATACAAAAGATTGGATGCGGTATATGAATCTATAAGCCGCGTCCCTTCATTTAATCTCCAACCGTTTGTGGCAGTGACATTGGCAGGACTAAACGCTTCAGTTAATGGTAGCTGTCTTAATTCTTCAGCTCTTGCAAAGGGAACGTTACCGGGAATTAAATAGGAGAAATAACGAGAATCAAAAGTTCTGTCTTTAAAATCCACATAATACCCTGCTTTGATGTGAATGGGAGCTAAAAGTTCATCGTCCTTTACGCGCTCAATACTGTAGGTATAATTGAGTCCATGGTTTACGGAATACTCAGAAAGTTCCCCAAAATAGCGTCCTGTGTCAAATAGGTTAGAAGATGGCGGATCAATGATTCTAAAATTACCATCTGTTGATTGTATTGTCCTAAAGCGTCTTAAATCCGGTTCTGTTTCATTCAGATTGCTGTAACCTGCAACCCAATTCAACTCATGCTTGTCATTTAGTTTATGGTCACCCTCTAACTGACCAATATAAATGGTACGGGCTTTGTAACCGTAGAGGTAATTGTTAAAGATATCGTCACCCCTCTGAAGAAAGTTAGATCCTTCCCTTAAAATGGTTTGATTGGTACCAATTTGATTAAAAAGATTCTTGAATTTTATTTTGTTATTGTCATTTAATCGTAAAATCCAGTTGGACAAACCTGTAATACGTACCTCATTTTGGTAGGTTGCATCACTAAAATCTAACCAGGGCTGAGGTCTTTCTTCACCAACTGCTAAGGCAAGATAGCGGTTAAATTGTCGTTGATAAAACTGATAGCCATTAGAGTAAGAAACGGAATTAATAGTACCTAAAGTTCTGTCCTTTCCTAAATTTATTGTTCTTCCAAGGCTATAACCAATACTGTTGTCATAAAACGCATTGCGCTCTTCCGGACTAAAATTGTTGGGGAGCAAAGCGGCTGCAATTTCCATAAGTTGGAAATTGGTGTTAAGATCATCTCTCAACGGAAAATTACCTGGCAGAGGGCGATAGTCGTTATCAAAGCCTAAAAAGTCGGTTTTAGATCCTTTACTTTGTAAATAGGGTTTAAAAGAAGTGTTTGCTCTGTAGCCAAAGCCTACCTCAATCTTATTAAAATCAGTTACATTTTCTGAAGTAGTAACCCCTATAACACCACCGGCAAAGTCTCCCGGTTTGTCGGCAGACCCTGT
>CAYTDS010000485.1:0-1615 GCA_964436555.1 uncultured Flavobacteriaceae bacterium
CGAAAGCATAAAACTAACCCCTCATTACAAAAAATCATCAAATACATTATTTTTTACTTAGAATATGATACTCTAAAAGCATTCCATTACCTTGCCGTAAAAACTAGCCATGGGAAAGAAAATACTAAAAATACTAGCCGGACTTGGGGTTTTTGTTCTGGTTATCTTAACCGTGCTCTATTTTACATATAACAAACCCTTACCCACAGGTACGAGCGGACCCGAGGCTGAGGCTTTAGCCGCTAAAATGTTGAATGCTATTAATCATGAGGCCTACAAAGAAACGCGTTTTTTGGAATGGTCCTTTGCCAGAGGAGCACATCATTACAAATGGGATAAAAAGGAAAATACGGTGGAGGTAAAATGGAAAGATTTTGTGGTAAACCTTAACCTGAGTTCCTATTCCCAAAGTAAGGCTACCAAAGCAGGAGTTCAGTTGCAAAAGGCTGCCAAGGAGAAAGCAATTGCCAAAGCAGTTTCTTTTTTTAATAACGATTCGTTTTGGTTAGTGGCACCCTTTAAAGTTTTTGATCCGGGGACTGAGCGCGGCATCGTGTTATTGGAAGATGGGAGTCAGGCGTTGTTGGTAACCTATACTTCAGGAGGAAGTACCCCGGGCGATTCGTATTTATGGAAATTGGGAGCCAACGGATTTCCTGAAAGTTTCCGAATGTGGGTTTCGATTATTCCTGTAGGTGGATTGGAAGCCAGTTGGGAGGATTGGAAAATTATGGAAAGCGGAGTATTTTTATCGACGACACATCAACTTGGACCGTTTTCATTTCAAATGGAAAATCTTAAAGCCTACACCCCGTGAATATAACCCTTCTTACCGCAAATGAGATTACCGAAGCGCTGCAAAACGAGGTGAAGGAGTTGTTTGAACAACTAAATCCTACTATAATACAACAGCCTTTAGAAATCTTACCTTTGGATAATGAACATTTGGTCCTTGCCATTTGTCACATAGATGGGCAACTAGCAGGCATGGCCTCGATGGCCACTTACAAAGTAATTTCCGGGCATAAAGGGATGGTAGAAGATGTGGTTGTTGCTGCCGAATTCCGCGGCAAAGGCATAGGGCGTGCACTAATGGAAAAATTACTCGGGGAAGCGCAACGACTGCAGTTAACTGAAATACTTCTTTTTTCGGGTCACCACCGAGAAGCTGCTATTAAATTGTATACCAGTCTGGGATTTAAGTTAAAACAAAGTGGTTTGTATACCTTAAAAATCAGCTAGTTGCTTGTTGTTGTTTAAATTGTTTTTTTAATTCATCCATAGATTCTTGCAGTTGTCTTAAAAGACCGGTGTCCGTGGTAGCGTCTACCGAAAACGTAATCTTGCTGGTCACCAGCCAGATTTCCTGAATATGAAATGGTTTTATTTCATAAGGGGGATAGTTCTCATTTAGGGAAATTAGGGTTACGTTATTGGAATTCGGTTTCTTAATTACCTTTTTTACCAACACGGCATCCTGTAACACCACAACATAAATTTTATTGGGACTCACATCATCCACATGTTCAATGGCACGCGCCAATACCCATTCTCCCGGCTTTAGATTAGGCAGCATACTGTCGCCCTCTACCTGAAAACCACGATAGGTGGCATT
>CAYTDS010000486.1:0-1614 GCA_964436555.1 uncultured Flavobacteriaceae bacterium
CCCGCATTGCGGTAGTACCTACGGCACAGATGCGTTGCTTTTTAATTTTGGCTTTATTTACAATTTCGGTAGCTTTTTCATCAATGATTAATTCCTCGCTATCCATTTTGTGCTTTGAAAGATCTTCAACCTCTACCGGGCTAAAAGTACCTAAACCAACATGTAAGGTTACCTCAGCGAAATTTATACCCTTTATTTCCAAACGCTTTAACAAGTGCTTAGAAAAGTGTAACCCTGCGGTTGGCGCTGCTACTGCTCCCTCGTGCTTGGCATATATGGTTTGGTATCGCTCTTCATCTTCCGGTTCTACATCTCTTCTTATGTACTTTGGAAGTGGGGTTTCTCCCAAATCTCTCAACTTTCTTCTAAAATCTGAATACGAACCATCATACAAAAAACGCAATGTTCTACCTCTGGAAGTAGTATTATCTATTACTTCCGCAACAAGATCATCATCATCACCAAAATAAAGCTTATTGCCTATTCTTATTTTACGCGCGGGATCTACTAAAACATCCCAAAGTCGCTGTTCTTCATTTAATTCCCGTAATAAAAAAACCTCAATTCTTGCACCTGTCTTTTCCTTATTACCATATAATCTAGCCGGAAACACCTTGGTATTATTTAATACCATTACATCTCCTTCATCAAAATAATTAATAACATCTTTGAACATTTTATGTTCAATCTTTCCTGTTTTTTTATGAATCACCATAAGTCTGGACTCATCCCTGTTCTCTGCGGGACGTTCTGCCAATAATTCTTTTGGAAGTTCAAAATGGAAGTGCGATAATTTCATTTAATAGTGTGTATTTAAGGAAGCCTCTTTGGCATCATGCCTCAAAGCGAAAATCTGTTAACAAATCAATGTTCTAAAACTTATATTGAATACGCTTGTGGAAATAATCTATACTTACCGGATAAGCGGCTGCAAATATACAACCCTGAGATAGGGGATGTCAAGTAAAAAACCTTTTATTATTAATTAAGAATTTGTAACCCCAATTCCCAGCTTCTCCATATCCGCCCAGAAGTCGGGATATGATTTGGAAACTACCTCGGCATCATTAATATGAATTGTGGTTTTTAAAGCTAGTGGCGCAAAAGCCATGGCCATTCTGTGGTCATTATACGTGTCTATTATTACATTTTTACGTATAATTTCCGAAGATTCCAGGGTAAGCGATTTATCTGTTACTGAGATAGTGGCTCCGAGTTTAGATAGCTCTGTTTTCAAAGCCTCCAGCCGATCGGTCTCCTTTATTTTTAGTGTATGAAGCCCTGTGAGATGACATCCAATACCTAAACCAAAACAGGTAACCGCAATGGTCTGGGCAATATCAGGAGCATTGGAAAGATCCCAACTTAGTGTTGTATTGTTATAATCTGATTCTTTCTTTAAGTGGATGCTATTTTTTGTAAAACTTGTAGTAACACCAAAATCGGTATAAATTTCTGCTAAAACACTATCGCCTTGAAGACTATCGCGTTTGTAAGATGATAAAGTTATTTCAGTACCAATTTCTGCCAGCGCAACAATGCTGTAAAAATAGGAGGCGGAACTCCAGTCGGACTCCACAACCAAATTTGTATCTTCTATGGATGATTTTGGCC
>CAYTDS010000487.1:0-1614 GCA_964436555.1 uncultured Flavobacteriaceae bacterium
GTCGTATTTTAATATTTTTAAAAGATACTTTGTCGCCATGATCCTGAAGTAGGATTTGACCGCTGTCCCCTTCTCCAAAGTTAGGCCAATCCACATATTTGCTCTCTGCCACCAATTTTTTGTACTCGGGGCTTTTGCGTTCATATTCCAGAACTTTGGTTCCGTTTAACCAGTGCTCTACATGATTGTTTTTGGAACTGATATACGCTGTGTTCCACTTCCCAATAGGATGCACGGGTTTGTCCTCTATGGCTTTGATAAGATCATACAGGGAAGCCAAGGTTCTACTGCCCTCATGGTTACCTAATTTAGCATCTGGGTGGCGCTCATCGTCCAAAATCTGATATTCCAATCCAATAGAGGATCCTGGGCCTTTGTTGAGGTCTGTATTGACATAGTATTTAATTCCACTGTTGGCTCCCTCGGTAATTTTAAAGTCCACTGTTAGTTCAAAATCTTCATATACATCGTTAGTTACGATATCACCCCCGGCAGCCGACTCTTCTCCACCGCTGGACAAAACAGTGAGTACCCCGTTCTCTATAACCCATCCCTTGTCAGGAAAAGTGTCTAACTTGGCACCTCGCCAACCTGAAGTGGTTTCCCCGTCCCAAAGTAATTTCCAGCCATTTTTGGCCTCATCTATGGTAAGTTTGTTTTTTGTAAGAACTGGTTTAAGCGGGGTGGGTCTGCTGTACTGGGATAAATTCTCCGTAAGAATGTTTACATTTTTCCAGATAATTTCCGTGCCTTCTTTTTGTTCTTTCTTGATGCTGTGCACTTGCAGGGAAATAAAGCCTGAAGCTGTTTTATCATCTATCAAATGAGCCGCCGGAACCCCATTTACCCATGTTTTTATGGTATCACCAATGGCTTCAATACGGTAGTGGTTCCAATCATTTTGTTTAAATGCCTTTTTTGCCTCCATTTGATCGTCCATCAGGGGATACAGCCACCCCCGGCGCGCTTCATCATAAATTCCGGCACTCCATGCCCTAGGCGAAGGGTCAATTTCTATTTGGTAACCATGAACCCTTCCATTCATATATAAGGGCAGACTATTGCTTCTTATTTGGATACCTGAATTCATGGTAGAATCAACTTTATACTCTAATTCTAAAATAAAATCCCCATAATGGGTATTGGTAGATAAAAAAGAGTTGGGGGTATCATGAACAGTAGTACCAACGATGGCTCCGTCCCGAACTTCATACTTGGCTGCACCTCCGAGTTGCGTCCAACCGTTTAGTGATTTACCGTCAAAAAGAGAAATCCACGGGGTTGTATCCTTGGGGGATTGCGCACAACCAATTACCCATGGTAAGATTAGGAGGGCCATAATGCTGCGGGCTACATGTTGTATTGTCATTTTCATGTTTAAACAGGTTTTTAAATAAATAATTCCCAAATATAACCCCTAAATGGTATAAACAAAAAAAAGTAACCCATTTAATGGGTTACTTTTTTAAAACCTAAAGTAAATTGTTTAATGATTGTCGTGCTTCAGATAATCCTTGAAGTTGGCTTTAAACCGATTGAATCTGGGAATGGACACGTTGCGGATATAAGAATTGTCGGGATTATTTCTTTCAAAATCCTGATGATAGTCTTCAG
>CAYTDS010000488.1:0-1609 GCA_964436555.1 uncultured Flavobacteriaceae bacterium
GGTTACCATAGAAAATCAGCGAATTAAAAGTGAGGAACTTATGGAAAGGGCCGGTTTACAAGTTTTTGATTGGTTAGATGCCCGCTTAAAAAGCTCGCAAAAGAAAATTCATATCTTTTGCGGTTTGGGAAATAACGGTGGCGATGGTCTCGTGGTTGCCCGACATCTTCAGCAACATGGTTATGTTGTTTTAATCTATATTGTTCATTACAGTGAGAACTATTCACAAGATTTTTTAATCAATTTAAATCGCCTTAAAGCTCAAAAAATAGTCACTACTTTTTTAGATGCTAGTACTGAGTATCCAAGTATTGAAACTGAAGATATTATAGTAGATGCGCTTTTCGGCATTGGTCTTAATCGGGATCCGGAGGAATGGGTTAAAAACTTAATTACATATTTAAATAGAACAAAAGCCTTTATATTATCAATAGATATGCCCTCCGGGCTTTTTATGGATCAGGTTCCAAAGGTCACAACGGTTATAGTAAAATCAAACGTTGTACTTAGTTTTCAAAATCCCAAACTAAGTTTTTTCTTACCACAGACAGGAATTTATGCAGAACAATGGGAGGTGGTAGATATTGGTTTAGACACGGAGTATTTAACTGCTACAGAAACGGACTATGAGTTTATTGGGAAAAATGAGGTCATACCATTTTATATTCCACGAAAATTGTTTTCCCATAAAGGCACTTACGGTCATGCCCTAGTAATCGGTGGTAGTTTTGGTAAGATTGGCGCAGTAATTTTGGCTGCCGAGGCTTGTATAAGGTCAGGTAGTGGCCTGGTTACAGCCTTTTTACCCTTGTGTGGTGTAATACCAATGCAAACTATTTTACCCGAAATTATGGTCATAGCAGATAGAAATGATAAAACCATTTCCGATATTACTTTTGACATTTTGCCTTCCGCAATTGGTATTGGAGTAGGAATGGGTAAAGAAAGAATAACTCAGAAGGCTTTTGCAACGCTTTTAGAAGTAAACAAAGCTCCTTTAGTAATTGATGCTGACGGACTGAATATCCTATCAGAGAATCCTGATTTGTTGAAAACTCTTCCTGCGAAAACTGTATTAACGCCTCATCCAAAGGAATTAGAGCGACTTATTGGCAGGTGGACTGATGATTTTGACAAGCTTGAAAAGGCAAAAGCCTTTTCTCTGCAGTACAATTGCATATTGATTATTAAGGGCGCTTATTCCATGACTATCTTTGAGAACAAAGGGTATATTAACTCAACAGGAAATCCAGGTATGGCCACAGCCGGGAGCGGTGATGTTTTAACAGGTATAATCACAGGCCTTATTGCACAAGGATATAAACCCCTAAAAGCTTCCATTTTTGGGGTGTATCTTCACGGGAGGGCAGGAGATATTGCCGTTCAGGAATTTGGTTATCAAGCATTAACAGCCCGTAAGATTTCCGATTTTATAGGAAAAGCGTACCTAGACTTATTTCAAGATATTGACGCAGTTAGCGATTAGTCCTGGAGTACTATTTCCCTTTAACCCTTCTTTTAACCCAGGCCAGAGCGTTGTCATACTCTATAAAGAATTTCATAGCTTTCTTATAAAACATTTTTTCAATTTTATAATTGTGCATATCTA
>CAYTDS010000489.1:0-1607 GCA_964436555.1 uncultured Flavobacteriaceae bacterium
CTTTTTCTTTTTGATTTGTAATTTTAGTGGCACTACTCAAGTTAAAACCGAATACAATAAGCTATATACTCCAAAGGAATTACAGGAAGACTATATTATCTTTCGAAAGGCACTGGAAACCACATATCCCAGTCTTTACAGATTTACTGATAGTCTTAATTTTCAAAAATATTTAGACTACCAGTTTGGCAATTTGAAGAAACCAATGACAGAGCTTGAACTTTATAGGATAATTACTTTAACTTGTTCCAAAGTAAATGATGAGCACCTAATCCCAACACCTTCCAGAGATTATTACCAATATTTGAGGAAAGGAAAT
Source organism: uncultured Flavobacteriaceae bacterium (assembly GCA_964436555.1). Lineage (GTDB taxonomy): Bacteria > Bacteroidota > Bacteroidia > Flavobacteriales > Flavobacteriaceae > Aurantibrevibacter. The sequence goes on from CAYTDS010000489.1 coordinate 320, forward strand.
CATTACTTCCCTTTCTCCTTAAAAATTATAAACCGGAGAATATATGTTCTAAAAGGATATCATATTGAAAATGTACTTCCTGCTGGTTCCGAAATTTTATCAATTAACGGGCGTTCGGTGGAAGAAATATTAAATGTTTTGCTGCCAACCATTCCTTCGGATGGCTATATACAGACATTTAACATACGTCATCTCGAAGACTATAGTATGACGCAAAATGAAAACCTTTTCGATTTAAATTTCCCCATTTTTGTTGATACCGCCAATTTATTTAAAATAGAATTTGTTCATCCCGAAAGAAAACAACAAAAAAGTATTATAACCATTTCAGGTATTGGTTATGAATCTTACAAAGACTTTTATAAAAAGAGAATAGCGTATAAAGCACCGTTGGAGTTCAAATATTTAAAAAATGATGTAGCTTACTTGCGTATATCTTCTTTTCTAAAATGGCATAGGGATGATTTTAAGCAAGACTTTTACAGCTTATATGATAGTATTTTCAGTCAATTGAATGAAAAAAACACCGCGAATTTGATTCTGGATTTGCGAAATAATGAAGGAGGTGATGGAACCGGAGAAAAGTTGATTACCTATCTTCTAAACAAACCATATAAACATTATAATTACACCGAGGAAAAATTTGTAGGCTATCCTCCTGTAATTGAGCATTTGGAAAATGGGAAAAGCTTGCACTTTATAGATTCACTTGTTTTCCAAACGAGTTCCGGAATGTATCGACTAAAAGAAGAATACTATAATCATCTCTACAAAACGCAGCCTCCAAATAAAAATCATTATAAAGGCAAAATATTTGTCTTGGTGAATGGTGCATCGGGCTCGATGGCATCGGTTGTTGCAACGTTCTTAAAAGATAATAAAAGAGCTGTATTCATTGGTGAGGAAACAGGAGGAACAATGGAAGGAAATACTTCTGATGCCTATGCCAAGTTACAATTACCCAATACCAAAATAAGGGTTGAAATACCACTGACAAAAAAAGTTAATAATGTTGAGTTTACTAAAGGTAGAGGTGTTTTTCCGGACTATGATATCTCTCTCAATATTGAGGATATAATAAAAGGAACTGACACTGAATTAGATTTTGCTCTTAAATTACTAGCAACTGAAAACTAGAGAAAGTCAGCACCTGTTTTTCTCTGAGAAGCGTGCAACTTGGCTACAATAACACGCTAGACTACTTACAAATACTCTCGAAGTTTCAGGATGAAGGTTAATTGAAACTTGTAAACTCCCAAAACTTAACAACTTCTGATTTTTAGAAATA
>CAYTDS010000490.1:0-1604 GCA_964436555.1 uncultured Flavobacteriaceae bacterium
TATTTCAGAAATTATAAATGTAATATATTCAGGGTCATACGACGTATTATTTGTCAACACTACAATTTGATATTGCGAATCGGGAAAGTAAAAACTACTAGAACGAAATCCATTTATTGAACCTGTATGGTAATATGTTTTATTACCTAAAAAAGAGTTTAGAAACCAACCGTACCCATAATTAGATTCTTGATTCGAATTCAAAATGAAAGGAGAAAAGATTTTTTTAACAATTGCTGAGTCTACAAAATGATATGATACTAAAGCATTATTCCATTTTACTAAATCTGAAAGACTAGACCTTAAACCACCTGCTGAATAGGGTATCGACATTGATGTGTATTTTGCTAGTTTATAGTTTGAAGAGTCCTTTTCATAGCCCTGTACATTGTTCATTACAACCTCCAGCGGATGATCATAAAAAGTGTGAGCCATATCTAGTTTGTCAAAAATCTCATCTCTTACAAAATCTTCGTAGGACATTCCAGATACTTTTTCAATAATAGCTCCTAACACATCATATCCTGAATTACTATAAGACATTTTGTCTCCTGGCTTAAAGTTTAAAGGTAAGTCTTGAAAGAGAGACAAAATCTCTGAAGAACTCCAGATATCGTATTCGGTTTTGCCTCTATCTTCAGGTATTTTCGGAATATTTGGAATTCCAGAAGTATGAGTAAGCAAATTTTCAATGGTTATGGAGTTACTTTTTGACGGATATTCAGGTAGATATGTGCTAATGCTCTGTTTCAAATCAATCATTCCTTTTTCTGCTAAAAGCAAAATTGCTCCAGCTGTAATTTGCTTTGTTAATGACCCAATTCTAAAAATCATTTCTGGTCTCATCTCCACTTTAAATTCAAGGTTTGCAAGACCAAATCCTTTTTCATAGACTATCTCTCCATTTTGAGCAATAGCGATTGTTGCTCCCGGTGCATTTTTGGAAAAATGTTGGTAAAGAATACTATCTATCTTTATAAGTCTTTCAGGTTTAAAATTAGTTGAGTGGTCTTGTCCGTTAACTTGAATTGATAAGAACAGAATTATGGTCAAAAATGCTAAATCCGGTATATATTTCATTTTGCTGTATTTAAGATGATTTTATTTAATATTTTAATAAGTGTTTCTTTTTCTTCTTCACTTATGTTTTTTTGGGCGATTTCTCGGTTTTTACTGATAACTGGAAAGGCCAATCCCAATACTTTTACTCCTTTCTCCGAGATTTTTAAGTCCTTTCTCCTGCGATCATCTTTATTTTCTTCCCTTGTAATGAAATCTTCCTTTACCAAAAGTTCAATCATTCGTGTTATTGAGGCGACATCCTTAAATAAGAGTTCCGCCAATTCTACTTGACTTATATCAGGCTTTTGGTCTATTTGAATCATCAACATAAATTGGTTTATGGTTATTTTATATCCGAGCTGATTCAAGTTTCCTTGTGCCATGGTTCGATATTGCTTTATAGCTTTTTCAATTTGATAAAAAATTGTCTCTGAAGGCTTCTTGTAGTCCATACGATAATTTATTGATGCAAATATCATTGATATATCAATTAATAGGAAATTTTTTTTGATTTTTTCTGTCCGCTATGTTTGGCAACGTTT
>CAYTDS010000491.1:0-1598 GCA_964436555.1 uncultured Flavobacteriaceae bacterium
AAGGACCATGAATGGGTAAGAATAGAAGACAACGTAGCTACCGTGGGCATTACGGATTTTGCTCAAGGAGAATTGGGTGACATTGTTTATGTAGAGGTGGAGACTTTGGGTGAAACGCTTGATAAAGAAGAAATTTTTGGAACAGTTGAAGCTGTAAAGACTGTTTCTGATCTTTTTCTTCCTTTAACCGGTGAAATATTAGAGTTTAATGAGCTGTTGGAGAGTGAGCCTGAAAAGGTAAACACAGACCCTTATGGTGATGGCTGGATGATAAAGATTAAGTTAAGCAATATTACAGAAATAGATAGCTTGTTAACTGCTGAAAGCTACAAAGCATTGGTAGGTGCCTAGACACCTGTTTGCAATTTTATTTATGAGCTGGATGGTGTTAATAACATTACTCAGCTTAATATCTTTTTCAGGAATAGATACTTCGGAAATTGATTTTCCAAATAGGGATAAACTAGCGCATTTTACTTTTTATTTTGTAGCTGCTGTTTTGGGCGGTTTGTTTTTAAGAGAATACACCTTAGGAACCCTGAGGATTGGCAAGACTACACAAATTATTTTTCTATTTTGCATTGTATATGGCATAATTATTGAGTTTATACAAGATGCATTCACATCGGATCGAGAGGGTGATGTTTGGGATGCGCTAGCAAACAGTTTAGGAGCTTTAACAGGGGTATTATTCTTAAAATTCCTGTTTTCTGGAAAAAGACCGTTAAAATGGAAAATTTAATTGTTTTTTTATCAAATTAATATTTAAATTAGCAATCACTAAAATCAAAATTATGGAACTTAAGAAGAACCCAAAAGCCGATTTAACTAAGAACAGCAGTTTGTATTTTGTTGCAGGGCTTGCATTGGTTATGCTTTTGACTTATGTAGCCCTAGAATGGCGAACATATGACAAGGATAATGCTTTTGATTATACCTTGAATGTAGAAGATCAGTTGGATGAAGAAGTTCCAATGACTGAGCAAATTAAAACACCACCACCACCTCCTCCTCCTGCAGCTCCCGAGGTAATTGAAGTTGTTGAAGATGATAAGGAAGTGGAAGAAACAGTAATTGAGTCCACAGAGTCAACTCAGGATAAAGTAGTGGAAGTCTCAGATGTTGTCGTGGAAGAAGTAGATGAGGATTTAGACATTCCTTTTGCGGTTATTGAAGACGTACCGGTTTTTCCGGGTTGTGAAAATTCAAAAGATAAAAGGGCATGTTTTAATGAAATGATGCAAAAGCATATAGCTAAAAACTTTCGCTACCCTGAAATAGCTCAGGAAATGGGCGTTCAAGGAAGGGTTAATGTTATGTTTGTTATTCAGAAAGACGGAACTATCGGCAACGTTAGAATGCGTGGACCGGATAAAAATTTGGAGGCAGAAGCAGCAAGAATTATCGGAAAACTTCCTACCATGACCCCTGGAAAACAAAGAGGAAGAGCAGTACGTGTTCCATTCAGTATCCCTATTACGTTTAAACTTCAATAAAAAATATAGTGTAAATTAAAAATCCCGATTTTTTTAAATCGGGATTTTTTTTGGTACGCTTCTTGTGTTTTAACATAATTGTAACATTCTCTAAAATGAACT
>CAYTDS010000492.1:0-1596 GCA_964436555.1 uncultured Flavobacteriaceae bacterium
CTCAATCACTTTTTAGTACAGGAGGTATTCGCACCAGAATGCGTAAACTTCAAAAGATTACAGAAACAAATCAGAAAATGCTCATTAAAGAAATGAGGCAACCCTACCTTAAATGGTGGTTTCAAATAAAAGGGGATATTAACAAACATTTGGAGCTTTCCAAAGAAGCACAGACACTTTTAAATACCCTAATTCAGGAACGAATAGATTCAAATGACGATAAGGATGATTTGTTAGATATGCTTTTAAAAGCAAAATATGAAGATGGTACCGGAATGTCCAGAAAGCAACTGATAGATGAAGTATTGATTCTCTTTACAGCTGGCCATGAAACTACCGCAAATGCTTTGAGTTTCACCCTGTTTCTTTTGGCAAAACACCCGGCGGTTCAGGAAAAGTTGTATCAAGAAATTAAAGATGCAGATTTTGATCATAATGATATGATGGAACTTCTTGGAAATTTAAATTTTACCAAACAATGCATAGAAGAAGCCATGCGCTTGTATCCCCCGGTATATGTTATTGATCGGGTTAGTTTGGAAGATGATATGATAGACGGTTACAATTTTAAAAAGAAAACCATTTGGTTAATGAGTATGTATGAACTTCACAGACATGCAGATTTTTGGGACAGCCCTAATGAATTTATCCCAGAACGTTTTAATCTAAGCACAAAAAAGAATTATTCGGACTACTACTTTCCTTTTGGAGCAGGTCCCAGAATGTGTGTTGGTAACAATTTCGCAATGTATGAAATGATAATGACGATAACCGAAATTATAAAAAAGTACAAGCTTACTACTACCAATGATTCTGTGGAAATAAATCCACTAATTTCCTTAAAACCCAAAGAGGTTATAATAAAGTTTATTTTGCGATAAGAATGATAGCCCAAACGCATTCATATTCGGAGTTAATTAAAACAGAAGCTAAGCGACTGGGCTTTTTATCTTGTGGAATTTCCAAAGCCGATTTTTTAGAAGAGGAAGCACCTCGTTTGGAAAAATGGTTAAAACAAAATAGTCAAGGAGAAATGACCTATATGGAAAATCATTTCGATAAACGATTAGATCCACGTTTGTTAGTGGATGGGGCTAAATCTGTAATTTCTCTATTGTTAAATTATTATCCAGCAGAAAAACAAAACCCGCAGGCTTATAAAATTTCCAAATATGCCTACGGAGAAGATTATCATCATGTCATAAAATCAAAATTAATACAATTACAAGAATTCATCACTGAAGCAATTGGCGATGTCAATGGGAGAGCCTTTGTAGATTCTGCTCCTGTTTTGGATAAGGCGTGGGCTGCTAAAAGTGGATTGGGGTGGATTGGAAAACACAGCAACTTATTAACACAACAAGTGGGTTCTTTTTATTTTATTGCTGAATTGATTGTGGATATGGACTTGGAATATGACAGCCCTGTTACCAATCATTGTGGAACTTGTACCGCTTGTATTGATGCTTGTCCTACCCAAGCAATAGTAGAACCTTACGTTGTAGACGGTAGTAAATGCATCTCCTATTTTACAATTGAATTAAAAAATGAGATTCCTTTTGAGTTTCAAGGAAAGTTTGATGATTGGATGTTTGG
>CAYTDS010000493.1:0-1595 GCA_964436555.1 uncultured Flavobacteriaceae bacterium
GGCATCCGACATGATTTAAATAGTCTCTAAACACACAGGGCAATGATTATTTAAGTCATCAAAGGTTACATGTGACTATTAAAAATATTAAAAAACGCATGAAAAGCTTAAATTTAAAGGATTTTATAGTCTGAATCATGGAAAAACAAAAAGTCAAAAATGTTTTTGTACAAGGTGCTATTTCTCCTTTATTTATTGGAGAAGCCATTGCCAAACATCAGTCCAAAACACAGATTGGAGCCCATGATATTTTTTTAGGACAGGTGCGGGCCGATATCATCAGCGGAAAAAAAGTATCAGCTATTGAATACTCGGCTTATGAGGAAATGGCCAACCAAAAATTTCACGAAATAAAGGAACAGGCTTTTGAAAAGTATAATCTAAGCTGTTTGCATATCTATCACAGTATTGGAAAAGTGAATGTGGGGGAGATATGTCTGTTTGTTTTTGTGTCTTCCCCGCATCGCAAAGAAGTATTTGAGGCACTGCATCATATTGTAGAAGAAATTAAAACTCAGGTACCGGTATTTGGTAAGGAATTATTTGAGGATGACTCGTATCAATGGAAGGTAAATAATTAAATATGGTAGATATTACAGCCAAAACACCCACCTTAAGAACAGCAATTGCCCAGGCCATTGTAAAAGTTAGTACAATGGAAACTATACTGTCCATTCAAAATAACACTGTTCCTAAAGGCGATGTTTTTGCAATGAGCAAGGCCGCAGGATTATTAGGAGTAAAAAAAACGGCCGATCTTTTGCCGGATTGTCATCCTATGCCCATTGAGTATACGGCAATCGACTATAAAATTGAGGGTTTGGAAATAACGATTTTGATTACGGTAAAGACCATTTACAAAACCGGAGTAGAAGTAGAGGCGATGCATGGAGCCAGTGTGGTAGCTCTAAATATGTATGATATGTTAAAGCCCATAGATAAGGGCATTGAAATACATCACATAAAGCTCTTGGAAAAAACAGGGGGTAAATCCGATATTAAAAACACCCGGGTTTAAGGTTGCCGTTTTGCCCATATTTCATGAAGCAGGTCTCCTTTACTGCTTTTTCCCATATGATGCCAGTCTGAAGATTTTAAATCGTATTTAAAATCGAGCTTCGCTCCAACCCGTGAAGCATCTCGGGAGAAAAATTCTATATTTTCTATATATACACCATCTTTTGAGGTAAAAGCTCCTCCTCCTGTACCTGAAAAAGCCATGGTTTCAGTATGAAAAGCAATCCATTGAAAGTAGCCATTGTTTAAGAATTTCATTGTTTTTCTGGGTCCTGTTGTATCTCTTCTTTGCTCCGCATTATCTACCATTCTGCCCGCCATAAGCCATTTACCATCTAATTCTTGAGTATTGGGTTGGCTAGCAGCAAATTCTTTAATACTATTCAACGTTAAAGAAAGATTACCCTTTTCATAGGTGAAGGGAATAGCTAGTGTTTTTAAGGAATCTGCCTCATAATTGGAATTAAATTCAAGTTGTACATGCAACAAATTGTCTTTGATGGAATAAAATCCACCGAGCGTCTTAATAAATTTGGGAGGCGATTCTTGGAATTCGGTTAAGACCAAATACTCATTAT
>CAYTDS010000494.1:0-1586 GCA_964436555.1 uncultured Flavobacteriaceae bacterium
AACGCCTAAAGGAAATCAGTTGGTGGCTTTTGCGTTACCTTAAAGTCCATATTATCTATAAAATGTCAGAAGCTTCCAATAATAACACAAACCACCCAATAATTGTCCAACCCAGCAAGATGTTCATTACAGTCAACATAAGCTTATTATCCTTTTTTCTTATAAAGGCAATTATGGATGGTAAGAGGTAAATTCCCAATCCTAATAAAATAGGTATTATATCGAATACGAAATTCATTTTAATTGACCTCAGTATTAAAGTACTTCTGAATTATTTAATTTGTTTTGCCTGATGCTATTTAAAGTTTTAACCAAAAATAAACTTTGAAACATCCAGTTAAAAAGAGTTTTTACACATCCAGCTATAAAAAAGTATGATTTCCAGTACAGAAAACGCTATTTTTTCTCCATTAAAATATGGGGAATATCATCTTCAAGATACAATTCTCCTATTTCTAAAAATCCAAAGGAATTATAAAACTTCTTTAAATATGCCTGAGCCGATAGCTGAATATAAGTTTCTTTGAAGTTTTTTTCTATAACTTCAATGGAAATCTTCATAATATCTTGTCCATAACCATGCTTACGCTCGTTTTGTTTTACTACCACCCTTCCAATACTAGCCTGTTTCATAGAATCTCCAGGCTTGAAAATACGCGTGTAAGCCACTATGTTATCTTCCTTTGTCCCGACAATATGAAGAGCTTTTAAATCTTTATCGTCCAGGTCCTGATAAGGACATTTTTGCTCTACTATAAATACCTCATTACGCAACTGTAAAATCCTATATAGTTCAGTGGTACTTAGTTCTTGAAAGTTCTTTATATTTATTTTTAACATGCTAATCCTGTGCTATAATATCATAAGTTTCACATTTACCAAATTCAGGCTGAATGCTTACGTGATTTATTCCGTATTCATGATAAACTGTTTCCTCAATCTCCTCTAAAATCCGATCAAATTCTGAAAGTTTTATATCATTTGTAAAATTTACGTGTGCCTCCAAATGAATTTCATCATCATTAAGTTGCCATAAGTGTACATGATGTACATTCTTAATTGGTTTTATTTTACTAATGGTATTCACAATTTTTTGAATCTCTATGTTCTCTGGAGTAAACAACATGAGAACTTTTGTAGCTGTTTTTAACAAGGCATACCCCATATAAATTAAATAGATCGCTATTGCAATAGTAAGAACTGCATCTACCCAATAAACTTTATAAAACCTCATTAGCCGGCCCCCAAAAAATACAGCTACCGAAGCCATCATATCCGTGAGTAAATGCAGATAGGCCGATTTCATATTTAAGTTAGACCCTGCCTCTTTTTTTAATAGTGTTAGACTAAAACCATTGGCTAAAATACCTAAAAGCGCAAGCCAGATAACAATATTGGATGCTATTTCTTGAGGGTTAATTAAGCGCTCTACTGCTTCTTTTATTAACAGTAATGCCACAATGATCAAGGTTGCTGCATTTATAAATGCAGCAATAATCTCAGCCCTTTTATAACCAAAAGTTTTACTGGTTGATGCTTCTTTCTTTGATATACGATTAGCAACATAACTTACTACTAAAGAAATA
>CAYTDS010000495.1:0-1578 GCA_964436555.1 uncultured Flavobacteriaceae bacterium
TTTTCGTTTTAATTTTATTAAATTCTAAATTTAGCAGGTAATTTTTTACATTGCTAGTAATTTTAAAATGCAAATTATAAGATTTCAATTATAATATAAACTTATGGATCATATTTTATAAAAAGAATTTAAAAGCTATTGTACTAATAATGTTGAGACTTAAATAATAAATTAACCAAAAATTAAAAACTAAATTAATGGAAACTACCGAAAATCAAGCTGGTGTAAATGGTAAAAGACTATTTTACGGAAGCTGTTTTGCTTTGATTACAACTGCATTTTCTTTCGCTATTGCAGCAGGAATTTTAGATCAACTGAAAACGGAATTAGAATTATCGGCAAGTCAAGCTGGGCTGATAGCTTCGATGTGGTTTTTAGGCTTTCCCATTTCTATGATAATAGGTGGTCTAATATATCATAAAGTTGGAGGAAAAGTAATTATGCAATTTGCCTTTTTTGCGCACGCTATTGGAATTCTTATGCTCATTTTTTCAGGGAGCTATGTAGGTTTGTTGATGGCAAATTTACTCATAGGTCTGGGAAATGGATGTACTGAGGCGGCCTGTAATCCCATGATAGCGGATGCCTACCAAGGAAACAAAATGAGCAAAATGTTAAATCGCTTTCATATGTGGTTTCCTGGAGGTATCGCAATAGGAAGTTTACTTTCCGGATTTATGACGGATACTCTAGGGATATTAGGACGTAATCAGGTCTGGTTATTATTAATTCCTACCATAATATATGCAATCTTATTTTTTGGACAATCTTGGCCCAAGGCCAAAGTTCAAGAAGCTGCTACCATTTCAGGCAACTTAAAGGCAATGGTAACCCCGTTATTTCTTTTTATTGCCTTTTGCATGACTTTAACCGCTATTTCCGAATTTGGCCCCAATCAATGGGTAGGTCTTATACTGGCCAAAAGTGGTGCACATCCTATGATAATACTGGCATTAACAGCCGGATTAATGGCTGTTGCTCGTTATTTTGGTGGCGATATGGTAAAGAAATTTGACCAAGTTGGCGTACTACTAGGTTCAGCAATTCTTGCAACTTTGGGCATTTACTTATTTAGCACGCAAACAGGTGCTATGGCGTATGTGGCAGCAATCTTTTTTGCATTAGGAATTGCTTATTTTTGGCCCAATATGATTGGTTTTGTTGCGGCAAAAATACCCAAAAGTGGTGCCTTAGGCATGTCTATTATTGGAGCAATCGGAATGTTTATGAATGGATTACTTCAGCCTATTATTGGTGGTTGGATAGATAGTGACAGAGAAGCTGCGGCAGCAACAGGCCTTGTAGGAGATGAATTAATATTAGTTTCTGGACAAAATACATTGGAGAAACTGACATTATTTCCGGGGATATTAATCATACTTTTTACCGTTCTTTATTTCTGGATGAAAAAGAGCAAGCCAGAAAAGGAAGTAGCTACCGCTTTGCATTAAAAGAGTATTGGATTTAATTAAATCCTCATTCTTTGAGTAGACAGGGGTTATGAATTCTGTAATAGTATATCTATGAAAATAGGAATGAATATGTTGCTATGGACCAACCATGTGACAGAGGATCACT
>CAYTDS010000496.1:0-1570 GCA_964436555.1 uncultured Flavobacteriaceae bacterium
TTCATAATTATTGTATTGAGTAATTAGTATTGAGTATTGAGAAACTAGTATTGAGGCGTTAGCATAGACATTGGGTTTTTCAATACTCACTTCTTCTTTAAAAATCCCTCTAAAATTTTAATATATAAATGAATCCCCTCTTCAATTTCATGAATGTAAATATACTCATCTGCCGAATGCGATCGGGTGCTGTCTCCGGGGCCTAATTTTAAAGACTGACAACTCAATGTTGCCTGATCTGATAAGGTAGGGGAACCGTAGGTGCTTCTGCCCAATGCCATTCCTGCCTTTACCAAGGGATGATCCGGATTGATAGAAGACGAATTCAATCGCAAGGAGCGTTCTTTTAATTCACAAGGGGCTTCCGCCTTTAAAATGGTTGCAATCTCTTTATTGGTATAGCAGTCATTAACACGGACATCAATAACCAAATCTACCGATGCCGGGACTACGTTATGCTGACTTCCCCCATTAATTTGGGTTACGGTAAGCTTCACCGGACCCAATACCTCGGAAACTTTATCAAAACTGTAATTTTTAAACCATTGTAATACTTCTATTGTTTTATAAATGGCATTGTCATTATTTGGATGCGCTGCATGGGATGGTGTTCCTTTTACCACAGCGTCAAAAACCACCAATCCTTTTTCTGCAATAGCGAGCTGCATTAAAGTGGGTTCCCCAACAATGGCTACATCAATTTTTGGTAACAGTGGCAATATGCTGTTGAGTCCGTTTGGTCCGGAACTTTCTTCCTCAGCGGAAGCTACAAGAACAAGATTGTGATTTAAATTTTCCGCAGCATAAAAATAGGTAAATGTGGCTATAAGGGATACTAAACTTCCCCCTGCATCGTTGCTTCCCAAACCGAACAATTTTCCATCTTCGATATGTGCCAAAAAAGGGTCTTTGGTGTATGCGGAATTAGGTTTCACAGTATCATGATGGGAGTTGAGTAACAAAGTGGGTTTGTTTTCGTCAAAATGCTTGTTAAAGGCATATACATTGTTCTTTTCCCTTTTATAGGGAATACCAAAAGAGGCAAACCATGCTTCAATAACCTCCGCTGTTTTATCTTCTTCAGATGAAAACGAGGGAATGGCTATTAATTTCTTTAGTAATTCAATGGCTTTCTCTACCAGTTTTTCTTGCTCCATTAGTTCAGAGTTATTGTGGTAAATAAGGTTGTTTGCTCATTTAACATACTCATGTCCCCAATACATACTTTAGCTACATTTTTGTTGAGTGCATGAAAACAATTTTCCAGCTTAGGCAGCATCCCGTCTGCGATAATTTTCTGCTCCAAGAGTTCATCATACGTCTTTTTAGTGATATGCTGTACCACGGAGTTTTCATCTGCAATATTCAACAAAACCCCTTTTTTCTCAAAACAATAATACAAGGTAGTTTCGTAGAATTTACTCATGCCAATGGCAATTTCTGAGGCGATGGTGTCTGCATTGGTATTCAACAACTGACCATTACCATCATGCGTTAAGGCACAAAATACGGGGACCAATCCCGCATCCAATAAAGCCTTTATGGCAGTGTTTTTTACCGAATCAATATC
>CAYTDS010000497.1:0-1557 GCA_964436555.1 uncultured Flavobacteriaceae bacterium
ACGTAAGAGTACTCCATATCAGTAATTTGCGTACAAATTAATCATACTTAACCAAATGGAATTACATTTTAACCTTAGAAAAACTAAGGTTTTAGTAAAGAAAACTCAACCCAAAAGCGATTTTTGAAAGTAAAATCTTTCAAAGATGAATAAATATCCGAAAATTCAATTTTTTGGCAAGGTTTGATATGCACCAATGTCGGGTAAAATTGTTCTATCTCTTCCCAAAATATCAAAAGGAATGGCGTTGGCGGTATTTAATTCTGCATTACCTATAGCAGGAGAATTTTCATTAAGCCTAAAGTCATATTTCAAAACATCTATAAACTCCGGATCTTGATTGACTAAAACTCCATTGTAAAACGCAGTATCCTCAAAATTATACTGGGGATTACTTTGTATAAAAACGGGAGTGGCTTGGAATTTCAATAGCGAATTGGTAAAGTTAAAATTAAAAATTCCACCGTCGGCTGCATTTAAAGCTAACTCCTGCGTTCTATTACCAAAGATTATACAATTTATAAAATCAGCTCTTACGAGTTGTGCATTCTCAACACCACTTGGGGTTATTAAAGAATTGTCTACTTGTAAAGCAAAACCAGTTCTAAAACCATCACGCCAATAGTTTACGATGGTTGCATGTGCGAATGAATAGTCCCCACCGCCATTACAATACAATGAAGTGCCTCCGGCATTACCCAAAACTACATTTTCTGCAGTAATTTTTGCATTTTTCGCCCATAAATTAATACTTGCGCTATTATATATCTGCGTGTTTTTCATAGTCAGAGTAGGGGAGTCCAGAACTTCGTTCCCTTCTACAAAAATTCCAACAGTGCCATTTCTGATGGTTAGGTAATTTGTTTGATTGTTTAGACTACCCTTCATTATCCAAATAGTCCCCCACTGACCCGATACCTCTTTGTAAGAGGTTTCCAAACGATCTCCTGAAAAAATAACTTCCTTTTCTAAATTTGAAAGATCTGAACTCAGTCCTCCATTTACTACAAGCGATGCAGCGGGTCTTACCAATATTCCGGAATCTTTGTGAAAATAAACTCTTGTCCCGGCATCTATAACCAATTCCTTACCTGATGGCACCGAGGCATATCCATAAATCACGTATGGTCTGTCATTTGTAAAGTTTAGTTGATCATCCCTTAATTCAAAACCTTTAATTGTAATTTGGCTACCTGAATCGTCCAAGCCTAATGACAAGGTCTCTTCAAAATTTCCTGTTGAACTGCCCGGGTATAAAAAAATGGCGTCCTTAATCAAAGTCACCAAATGAACATGCTGTAGATTATTCCCTGAATCAAACTCAATACTATCCGTGTATAAAAATTCTGTCTCTCCAGTAGGTTCAATATTGAAAGTAAGTTCTATAAAGATGTAAATACTATCGTTGGCCAATATCGGAATATCTCTAAAAGTCTTTCCCGCTAAACCATCAACGTTTAAACGATAGCTGCTGGTTTCTCCTTTGGATAGTGTAATAATGGGAACTTCAATATCCTTATTGCTTCGATTGTATACTTTTATTCCGTAAGTACTACT
>CAYTDS010000498.1:0-1557 GCA_964436555.1 uncultured Flavobacteriaceae bacterium
TTTTATTCACTATGATTTCAGAAACTAGTTGTCCGGTTGCCGGACCCAGACTCCAACCCATCATAGCATGACCTGTAGCAAAAGTAAGGTTTTTAAATTTTGAAGACCTGCCAATATAGGGTAAGCCGTCCGGTGATACCGGGCGGAGACCACTTTGAGCAGCACTTTTTTCCTGGTCATTTATTTTTAGCTCTGGGTAAAAATTTGTAGCTGCATCCGCAATGGCTTGTACCCGTTCTTTACGAATAATGTCGTTGATTCCTGAAAACTCCATGGTCCCGGCGAAACGGGTAAATCCGATCATAGGGGTCACGGCTACCTTGGCTTCCATTAAAATAGCAGGAAGTTGAATGCCTGTAGATTGCTCAACATTTATCCGATAGCCTTTCCCGGCTTGCAGTGGAAGTTTTATATGCAGTTTTTTGGATAGCATTCCGCTCCACGACCCGGCGGCTAGAATAAATTCATCGGCTTTATAACTTCCCTTTGCTGTATTTACCTCAGTAAGGGTCTTATTTTGGGATTTGATATCGGTGACCTCTTCATGGGTTTTAATGATGACGCCATTTTCTTTTAGGTAGTTTACCAACTTCGGCATAAACTCAGTGGGTGTCATATGTCCGTCGCAGCTGTAGTGTATAGCACCTTTCACATCCATTTTCACATGAGGCTCCAATATTTCCAATTGTTTTTTGTCTAATTCTTCTACCTCCAATCCTAGAAATTTTGCTTTTTCTGCCACTTTCATTTCATCTTCCCCGGCGTGATTGGTTTTGTACAACATCAACAACCCTTTTCGTTCTAATTGAAAAGCACCCAAATCCCCGGAATGCTTTATATCTTCAAAGAGTTCTCTACTGAGTATATTGATATCCTTGATCACCGGAATGGCTTTTTCCACCTTTTCTTTGGTAGATGCTCTGTGAAAATACCAGGTCCATTTAAAAAAATCAACATCCAATCGGGGTTTCATATAAAACGGACTTGCGGAGTTAAACATCCATTTTATGCCCTTGGCAATCATGCCGGGAGATGCCAGAGGAATTATATGGCTCGGAGTAATGTAGCCTGCATTAACAAAAGAAGCACCTGAGGTAATATCTGATTTATCAATAACCGTTACCTGATTTCCTTTCTTGAGTAAAAAATAGGCAGCACTGAGTCCAACAATTCCACCTCCAATAATTACTATACTTTTTCCCATAAATATATATTACTAAACCCCAACGCAATCTCAAAACCTCTTTCAAACTCGAGTGTCAAATAATTAAACCATATCTTCTCGTCCGCCGAAGCCATCTGCGAAGGAATATAAAATTTCTTGAAACTGACTATTACCGAAGCGAACTAAAGTTATATTACACCAGTTTCATTTGCGGCTTTGGATCAAAAACATAAATTTTATATTTAACCTCACCCGGAACTGCCTTTTGCAATTCCGACCTCTCCCAAGGAGAGGTAAAGCGGAAATCCCGGGCCAAGGCTCGGAGAATCTTTAGATCACCTGAAACCCATAAGCGTACGGATCGTCCTCATCAATTACAATGGTATTATGTC
>CAYTDS010000499.1:0-1554 GCA_964436555.1 uncultured Flavobacteriaceae bacterium
AAATTCTTTGATTGCTTGGTTGGGTTCTATAATGCTGTAGCCGGCCCAGAAATTGGGGTCATATTTTGGCATGTAGGTAGGTAATACCGTATTATTTTCAGTTAAACCCTCCAACTGCTCATTAGTAATGTTTTCAACGTCATAAACAATAATTTCTTGTTTGTTAACAGAAGTTACACCCATGTCTATTTTCAGCGATAATTCATTTTGTTTGCGACGCCCTTTCACGTGCTTATTCATTTCTATAATTTTTAAAGGTCGTTTAATACCAACCCTACTTCCTAGTTCGGTTTCAAAGTAGCGTAGTTGGTAATGATCAGTTCCTTCTTTTGAAAAGAAAACCTTTCCTTTTTCTAAGTATTCATTAAAAGAAATTCCTAACAAGTTAAATGTGCGAAGCGATTTTACATTTTCATAATCCAAACGTACAATCCCAAAATCATCAGCGTTTATATATGCTGTTCCCTTAAAATCAGATTTGCCTTTGGGTTCAAAATCTACTACATAAACGATATCGTTACCCATATAGGTTATTCCGGATAGAGAAAACAAGTATCGTTTTGATTTTTTAAGAAAATCGATTTTGGCCTCTTCAGTAAAAAATAGAGTTTCCCAAATTCCGCCAAGTGTCCTTTTCTTGTGATTGGCAAAATGCTTTTTCCTATCCTCTTCCCTTTTCTTTTGGTTTTCCAGTTCTTTATTTAGAGCAGCAACATCTGTAGAATCTGTTTCTTTTTCAAAAATTTCGTCAAAATCTTCTCCATCAACCTTGGTCCCAAAAAGTCCTGACTTTACCTTAAAATAGGAATCCGGTTTTATGTTGGATTTTAAAATGGTATTAAATTTTTCCTCCAGTTGGGTAAGATCTACTTCCTTATTTTTATCATATAGTTCAGAGGCTTTTATAAGGTCTAGTTTTTGCTTTTCCTTATCCGTATTGCCATAAAAATCGGCAAGCACCTCGGTGTAATAACTTGATTTTTTTGGAACAGTAGCTAACACACTATCCAAAAAGGCCTTGTTCAATTCTTTAATGGTGGATTTTACAAAAGTGTAATCGGTTTTGCTGAAACTTTGATGTTGTGCATCTCTGAAGAAAAGTCTTTTTTTGGTAAAATCCTGCGGGTAATTTTTGGTGAGATTCGCTTTCACCAAATTAATGATTTCCTCCGGAGTATAGTTTTTATTGGTCACTACAACCGGATTCAATTCAATTGCCTTAGGTCGCAACAAAATAAGAGTCTCTGTAAACTCATTTAAGGGTTTGCCCAGGGTTTCATATCCTATGCAAGATATGATAAGCGAATCGGTGGGCTTAATGCTACCATCCATAAGAAAGCTAAATCGGCCTTCCTCATTGGTAATAACCCCTTTCTTATTTATTTGAACGGTAGCGTAGGGAATAGGTTGCCGGGTCACGGAGTCAACTACTTTTGAGTTTACGGTTTGTGCGGAGAGTGTTGAAATAAATAAGGAAAGGAGCAATGCTAAAAGCCAAAGTAAAATTTTTTCCATGGTGTACAATCTGTTTGGTAGAAACAAACTAAAGCAAAG
>CAYTDS010000500.1:0-1551 GCA_964436555.1 uncultured Flavobacteriaceae bacterium
TTAACGCTGGAGCTGCCGGGGTGGGTATTGGAGGGGCGTTGACAACTGGAAGTCTCATTGAGATTAAATCAGTTGCCGAGAAACTTGTAAAATTGACAGAAGTGAAGTAATCGTAAACATCAAACTTGAGTTTTGTTTTTACGCCAAAGGTGAAATTATTCAAAAAGTGTTATCTTACAGCATCAAGAAAGTTAAACTGCGCACTATTTGTTGTCAAATATTTAGCTCTACATAACTACAATCCTGTTTTAGTGATTTAATAAAGATAATATTTTCGCTCATATCATGAATTTATATTCAGAACCATGATGTGGTTGTTATTGCGATTTCAAGGGTATCCCAACAGAATATTTTTAATATCAAATTAATTATTAAGAAGCAAAACCAATAACCTAATATTTAGACTTATGAAAATCTTTTCAATTTCACTGGTAATTCTTTTGTGGGTAATTTCTTTACAAGCACAGGATAAGAGTATAGCATACGAATCAAAAACACTGCATAGCACTATTCTAAATATGGATCGTAAGTATGCAATCTATTTACCTGCCGGTTATGAATCTACAGATATTAGTTATCCTGTACTTTATCTGTTGCACCCTGCCGGACCGGCAAATACAATCCCTAATCAGCAGTCATGGTTCTTTTACGGCGACTTAAAGCAATATTTGGATAAAGCCATTGGGAGTGGAGAAATAGTTCCTATGATTGTTGTAACTCCTGATGCAAACTTCGAATCAAAACGAATTAGTTATTTTAATGACCCTGAAGGAGATTTTAATTTTGAAGATTTCTTTTTTAAAGAGTTTATTCCTTATATAGAAGACAATTATCGTTGCCGTACGGAAAGGGATAGTAGAGCTATTGCTGGATCCTCTTTGGGAGCAGCAGCTGTGGTGCAATATGCTGTGCATCAGCCCGACAGGTTCTCTGTAGCATGTGCATTAAGCGCAGCGATAAGAAAATATGATGCAGGGTATTTGAAAGTTAGATACCCCAATGTTAGCGATAAGGTGTTAACAGAGTGGTACAAACCTTATGATGTCATCACTTATTTTGAAAACCTTCCTAAGGAAACTAAGAACAAAACCAAATGGTATATCAGTTGTGGTGATGATGATTATTTGTCTCCCAACAATACAACCTTACATAATGTGTTAAAAAGCAAAGCGGTAGAACACGAGTTTAGAATTCATAATGGAGCTCATGACTGGCCTTATTGGCGTAGTATAGTACCGGAGTTTATGACATTTATTTCAGATTCTTTCAGAAAGTAGTTTTTAAACGGATCCCTAAAAGCACCTTTTGTTTTTTCATAAAACAAAAAACCCGCAACTAGGTTACGGGTTTTTCTTTTGCGGAGAAAGAGGGATTAACTGCGTTGATCCCAAAAGGGGAATCCTGAGCAAGCATAGAGAACCCAATCAAGCTATCGCTTGCTTGTTTTTTTTACTTTATTCCAAAAGCTAAAAGTGCCTTTTGCTTTTTCCATAAAATAAAAAAACCCACAATTCTCATTGTGGGTTTTCCTTTTGCGGAGGAAGAGGGATT
>CAYTDS010000501.1:0-1548 GCA_964436555.1 uncultured Flavobacteriaceae bacterium
GCTATTCTGTTAATGTTTTTAAAGCTTATAGCAGTTTTCAAGCAGCAGGAAGATTAGAGGACCAACTCATAGCAATAAAAAGGATGTTCACTTTGTTTTGGGAAATAGATAGACTCCAGTCTTTGGTACCCTCTGGCTTCATAAAATTTTTGATTCCTTAGATTTTTGCTAAAGGTATCCAGGCGTATAGAGGCAAACCCATTTGTTTTGGCATAATCTTCCGCAAAGGCCATTAATTGTTGTGCGTATCCTTTGCCTTGTTGCGATGGATGTACGGCAAGCCTGTGGATATAGATTGATTTGCCATTTGGAACTAACCAGTTTACCGGAGTATATACTTCATCCATAAAAGTAGAAATTACAATAGTTCCCAGGATAACTGCGTTATCTTCCAGAACAAATAACTCATTTTGCCGTATATCATTTTCAAAGATCTGTTTTGTAGGGTAGTGATCATTCCATTGAAAAATACCTTTATGGATCATATCTTCTTTACACGCCTTTGCAACATCTAAAATGTAGGGAGTTTCAGATAATTTTGCCTGCCTAATCATCATGTAATTCAATTTAATTGTAAATTTATCGTTAAAATCGTAATATCATATTATGGAAAAAATATTAGTCCCAATTGGTTCTTCCCCCAACGCACATGAAACGTTACAGTACGCTGTAGACTTTGCAGCGCAGTTTTCTTCTCAAATTTATGTGATGGAGGTCTTTTCGGCAAAATCCGGAGCAGGAGATTTAATTAACCTTGAGGAAAAAATTGCAGAAATCAGTAAAGAGCATTTGAAAGAGGTAATAGAGAAAGTTGATGCTAAAAATGTTGACATTAAAATAGCAACGTACAACGGGGATCTGATAGACGGTTTAATAGAAATAGATGAAGAATTAGGGATAGACCTGATTATTATTTCGTCGAGAAGTAATGATATTTCAGAAGAATTGTATTTGGGATATACCTCCGGTAGAATTATTAAGCAGACAGATATTCCTACATTGGTTGTTCCTAAAGGAACTGCTTTTAAGCCCTACAAAACCATTTTAACCGCGTTTAGGTCGGGTATTCTAAAGGGCAAGCGAATTATTGACCCTTTAATTCTGATTAAGGACAAATTTAAAGCGAGGGTAAATTTACTAATGGTAAAGACACCAGGTTACACGGAAGAGGATTTGAATGTGAATACCGAACTAATGAATATCAGCACCCAACTTACCCTAACTGAGAATGCCAATACGTATTTGGGAGTTTTAGAACATTTTCAGGCTCAAAATCCGGATTTATTGTGTGTTTTTAGACGGAAGAGAGGGTTTTTTAAGAGTTTGTGGGAGAAAAACACCATTCTAAAGTCCGAATTCTACGTTCCGATTCCTGTATTAGTGCTCAGCGTTAAGAAAGACTAGGGTGTATACCATTTTATACCTGCAGCATTTTGATACCTTGTAAAAATGTATTTCCTTTGCCGCCTTATTGGGGGATTAGCTCAGTTGGCTAGAGCGCTTGCCTGGCAGGCAAGAGGCCACCGGTTCGAATCCGGTATTCTCCAC
>CAYTDS010000502.1:0-1548 GCA_964436555.1 uncultured Flavobacteriaceae bacterium
GTAAAAATATATATACCACGGTACAACTGTAGCCTAAGATTCATTGAATTCGCTAAAGAGTGAATAATTAGGCATTGCATTTTTTTATGAATTTTTTGCTTTAGAATGATTCTCCTATCAACAAATAAAAGCCGGTACCTTCTCCCGTAAATGCATAGTCTACCCGAGTCCAAATATCTTTTTTTGGAAATAACAAAAAGCGTAAACCCGCACCGGCAGAAAACTTTAAATTGGAGATAGACAAATCATTCATTTTGTTAAAAACTGTTCCCGTTCCTGCAAAGGCAGCTGCCCCAATTCTGTCGGTAAAGCCTAATGGAATAGGTAAAAACCGATATTCTACCTGAGCAGCCATTTGATGATTATCTCTAAATCTGCCAAAATAATAGCCCCGCATTAAACTTTCTCCACCCATTTGAGCGAGTTGATTGAAAGGAACATCCCCAAAATTAAACTGACCATATAACTGAGCTGCCAAAACATTATTTTTCCCCATAGGTTTGTAGATGCGGGTATCTGAAGAAATTGAGGTGAATTTAAAAGTGCTTCCCCATGCCGGGTTGGAATGTAGAAAAGCTAACTCTGAAAAAAATCCATCTCTTACATTTAAAACATTATGCCTGTTATCTTGCACTAATCCAACGCCTAATCCCAAATTATTAGATCCGTTGTACCCCAAAGGAAATTGAAAAGCGTTATTATCTGGATCAGCCAACACAAAATCCACCGCAGACAGACTTTGGAAATCTATTTCTAGTCCTAAAAATAAATTTTTCTTTAATTTTCTTAAAACACGTTCTTTTACAATTATTTGATTTGCATCAACCCGGGCGGTATAATCTTCCGGAGTATTTGTCCCTATACCGTGATAAAATAAGGGAAAACTTTGAAAGCGAAGTCTACCCAGAAAAAACCAGCGGTCCTTGTCTGAGTAGATGGCATGATCAAACCACAATCCATACTGATTTTGTAACGTAATAAACGTAAAACCATTTATTTCACTTAACCTATTTGTGGTATCCCTTTTAACATAATATACATACAAGGAACTAAAGCCAACTTCCCAACTTGTTTCCGGGGCATAGGCCAAAGTAGGGTATACTAATAGTTGTGGTTGCGCTAAATCACCTTTATTGTTTAGGAGATGGTTAAAATATCTCTTAAAAATATTTTGAGCATTTAAGCTACTTACATTAAATGTAAAACTCACTATTATAGAGATACATAACAAAATTCTAAATCTCATAGGATCAAATTAAATTAGCTTAATCTGGATGATCTATTAAGCAAAAACATTCAAATTCAATTTAGTTAGGTACATTAATCGATTAGCATAGGTAATGATAATTGCATTCGTCCGCCTATGCGACCCGGTTGTGATAGCATAGGACCAAGATAAGGTGCAATTTGTTACTGTGGAAATTGTTGTTGAAGTGGTAGCTATTCTTTTCGGAAGCTTATATCCTTTTTATTGAAATTATCTAAACTAATCTGAAATTGTTCTTTTGGTTGTTCTTCTGTTGTCATTATACCATTTTAGGTTGAGTG
>CAYTDS010000503.1:0-1548 GCA_964436555.1 uncultured Flavobacteriaceae bacterium
GCAAATTTCCAGATGATTTCCGCATCCGGAATGGCTTCTCCGGGGGCTTCCATCACTTTGGGGAGGTAACTTATTCTTCGCTCGGAATTGGTCATAGTACCTTCTTTTTCTAACCATCCTGCGGCGGGGAGAAGCAAGTCGGCATATTTGGTCGTCTCCGAACTGTGAGAAATGTCCTGAACGACTACAAAACTCGCATTTTGCAAGGCCTTTTCCACCTTGTGTACATTGGGCATGCTCACAATGGGATTGGTACAAATAATCCAGATGGCTTTGAGTTTCCCGCTTTCCAGCGCATCAAACATCTCTGTAGCGGTTAACCCTGCTTTTTCATTAATCGCTCTTCCACCCCAAAAATGGGCAACCTCCCGCCGGTGTTCGGTATTACCCAAATCCCGGTGTGCCGCCAAAAGATTAGCCATGCCACCTACTTCTCGTCCGCCCATGGCGTTAGGTTGTCCGGTAAGGGAAAAGGGTCCGGCTCCCGGTTTTCCGATTTGTCCCGTAAGTAAGGATAAGTTCATCAAGGCCACATTCTTGGATACGCCGATGACACTTTGATTCAGTCCCATGGTCCACATGCTGATAAAAGCCTTGGCGTTGCCGATGTATTGCGCCGCTTTTCGGATATCTTCCTTGGAAATATCGCAAAGTTGGGCTGCTTCTCTTAGCGTTAACTGAAAAGCACTTTCCCGACAAGCCTCAAAATTAGTCGTGTGTTTTTTTATAAAATTTTTGTCGATTTTCTTTGTCTCAATAAGGAGGCGTGCAATAGCATTGAAAAGGATGACATCCGTTCCCGGTAAAATTTGTAAATGCAAATCGGCAGAAGCGCAGGTCTGCGTTTTTCGGGGATCAACGACAATGATTCTTACGTTGGGGTTGTTCTCTTTATGCTTTTCAATTCTTCTAAATAAAATTGGGTGGCACCAAGCGGGATTGGCACCGGCGATAAGGAAACAATCGGATAATTCGATATCTTCATAAGAAATGGGCACGGAATCTTCACCAACCGTCTTTTTATAACCTGCCACAGCAGAACTCATACAGAGGCGGGAATTGGTGTCGATATTATTGGTACCTATAAACCCTTTGGTGAGCTTGTTTATTAGGTAATATTCTTCAGTAAGGCATTGCCCTGAAACATAAAACCCTACACTATCCGGCCCATGTTTTTCAATAATGCTCTTAAAAACCGCAGCGGCTCTATCAAGGGCAGTATCCCATGACACCCGTTGGGCAGGATGATTTCGACTCCACCGCATTTCGGGATACAAAATGCGATCATTGATGTCCTGAGCCACATAATTCAGGTTTTTCCCTTTAGAACACAACATGCCCTTGTTGACAGGATACTCCGGATCGCCTTCCACATGTAAGGTGCCCTTAGTATCTTTTTCAACTAATATCCCGCAGCCCACCCCGCAATAGCAGCAAATGGTTTTATGTACTTCTTTTTTTTGCATGAAAACAACAACGATCTACTTTCCAAAGTAAAAGTATCAAATTAAGTATTAATACGTAGTATGATTTTAATAATACTTAGGG
>CAYTDS010000504.1:0-1538 GCA_964436555.1 uncultured Flavobacteriaceae bacterium
GGGTACAATAGGAGGATCAACCGGCCACGAGGATTTTTCATTAATCCTTTCCCTTCTAGATCAAGTAGAACCAATATTTTTCAAGGGAATCCAGATCTTAACCCTGCTTTTGCAAATGCGTATGACTTAGGGTATTTGAAAAGGTGGGGGAAGCTGACTTTAACCTCATCTGTATACTACCAGAAAGAAACCAATTCTTTTGAGCGGGTTCAGGAAGATACGGGACAATTTACCTCAGATGGTATTCAAATTATTAGATCAATCCCAATAAATTTATCTACAAATCAAAGATACGGTGCTGAAGCGGGTATTTTGTACAACCCGGCAAAATGGCTCCAAATAAATAGTAGTTTTAATATTTTTAAGTTTGAAAAAGAAGGTGTTTTTAACGGTATAGATTATGGAGCATCAAATACGAGTTGGTTTTCTCGTTTCAGTAGCAAAGTAAGCCTTCCAGCAAAAATTGAATGGCAAACCAATGCCTTTTACAGGGGTCCCTCTGAAAATGCGCAAACAAGGGATAAAGGTATTTTTGGCTTGGATTTGGCCTTTAGTAAAGATATTTTTGGGGATAAGGGAACCCTTTCTTTTAATGTGAGCGATGTTTTTAATTCTAGAAAGAGAATGTCATTTACAGAAACTGAATTTTTTACTTCCGACAATGAATTTCAATGGCGAGAAAGACAATTAACACTTTCATTTTTGTATAGATTCAACCAATCCAAAGAAAGAAACGGGCAAAAAAGACAGCCTGGAAATCAGGATTTTGATGGAGAAGGCGAATTCGGAGGATAAATAAACCATATAGGATATAAAAAAAGGAGCTAATAAGCTCCTTTTTAATTTATAGACTTCGCTTGGCTCTTTTTGCTTCGCGCTTTTCTTTCCATAATTCGAGCAAATTACCCCCTAACCAGTATGGTACAACAAAAAGTAATAAAAAAATCATTAACCAAAATCCAATTGTAAGGATGGTTAAAAAAGCTAAGAAACCTAAATACTGGTCAAAATCGAACATATTTCTAAATTTATTACTTCACAAAGATACTTGGAAATTGATGAATACTACAAATCAAAATTAAAAAAAATGGAAATAAATCTCCAAAGCAGTACCTTTGAGTTTTATAAAAACATAAAGAAATGAGCTTTAGAGTAGAAAAAGACACTATGGGAGAAATCAAGGTTCCCTCAGACAAATACTGGGGTGCTCAAACCGAACGTTCTCGTAATAATTTTAAAATTGGTCCTGTTGCGTCCATGCCTTTAGATATTGTTTATGGATTTGCATATTTAAAAAAAGCCGCAGCATACACCAACTGGGAATTGGGTGTGCTTTCAGAGGAAAAGAGAGATTACATAGCCCAAGTATGCAACGAAATTTTAGAAGGTAAATTAGATGATCAATTTCCTCTAGTTATTTGGCAAACTGGGTCTGGAACACAGAGTAATATGAATGTCAATGAAGTTATTGCCAATAGGGCTCAAATCCTTGCCGGGAGAAAAATTGGAGAAGGAGAAAAAGCGGTGCAACCAAATGA
>CAYTDS010000505.1:0-1533 GCA_964436555.1 uncultured Flavobacteriaceae bacterium
CCGGTGCCAGTGACCATGGTGTATCGGAAGCCCTTTATCTGGATGATCCTGATGGGAACGGGGTAGAATTGTATTGGGACCGTCCACAACATCTTTGGCCAAAGACTGAGGACGGAAGCTTGGATATGTATACTAAAGCATTGGATATAAAGGATTTGCTGAAAGAATTGGAGACGGAGTAAACACAGTCGAAATTCAAAAAGTTTTTCGTTTCAAGTTTCTTGTTTAAGTTTTAAATTGAATTTGAGTTTGAATTTGTTTTTTGAGCTTTTTCACCACGATCAACCACCAACGATCAACGAACAACTAAAAAAAGTTTTTAGTCTGAAGGGTTTTCTAAACTTATAAACGCATAAACAAATAAACGAATTATTAACCAGAAAAAAGGCAACCTTAATCAGGCAAGATCAAACGATCAACAGACAACCGACAACCATGACCCCTCCGATTACCATAAAAACTGTGAAAAGCGATGCTGATTTTTTAGCGGCAAAGGAACTGATCCTTGAATATGTCGCCTGGCTGGGAATTGATCTTTCTTTTCAAAATTTCAGTACAGAAATGGACACTATGTCGGAAACCTATGGTCCGCCTCACGGCTCGCTTTTTATAGCGGTAAGGGATGAAAAAGCCATTGGCGTTGCGGGGATAAAAAGATTTAGTGAAACAGTATGCGAAGTAAAACGAATGTATGTAAAACCTGAGGGAAGAGGGATGGGTATCGGGCAACTTTTGCTTACAAAATGTATAGCAATGGCGAAGGAGTTACACTATGAAATGATAAAGTTGGATACTTCAGAATACATGAAATCGGCCATAAAACTTTACCGAGAAAACGGTTTTGTAGAAATTTCTTCCTATCGCTATAATCCCCATAAAGAAGCCCGATTTTTTGAATTAGATTTAAAAACCAAAATAACCCATGAATAAGAAACAATTTCAAACTATTGATTTGATGAAATCCTTTATCCTACTTCTCTTTACGTTCATGGTATTATCCTGCAAAACGTCTACCCCCATTATTAAGAAGTCTAGTTATACCTCTGAGACTTTGGTGCTTCAACAACTTACGCCTCATGTATACCAGCATATTTCCTATTTACAAACCCAAAGTTTTGGAAAAGTCGCTTGTAACGGAATGGTAGTAATCGATAAAAACGAAGCTATAATTTTCGATACCCCGGCTGATGCTGCAACTTCGCTGGAATTAATTGACTGGGTGGAAAAGGAATTACAGTGTACCGTAAAAGCTATTATTCCCACCCATTTTCATATCGATTGTTTGGGAGGGTTAGACGTATTTCATGAAAAAAATATTACTTCATATGCAAATAATTTAACCATTAATTTGGCCGAAGCCCAACGATATACCCTTCCGAAAAACGGCTTTGAAAACGAATTGGAACTCACAGTGGGCAATAAAAAAGTAGTGATAGCTTTCATTGGAGAAGGTCATACCAAAGATAACGTCGTAGGTTACGTGCACGAGGAAAAGGTACTTTTTGGTGGCTGTTTAGTAAAAGAGCTCGGTGC
>CAYTDS010000506.1:0-1532 GCA_964436555.1 uncultured Flavobacteriaceae bacterium
TCCTTATGAAGAATGGCATCCTTTGGTTCACCTTTATATTCCCAAGCCGCTACATATTTAAAGTTTACATCGTCTCTAAGGGCTTCTCCGTCTTCGGTTTGGTATTCTTCACGGAAATGGCCACCACAAGATTCGTTTCTGTTTAAAGCATCTTTGGCAAAAAGCTCACCTAGTTCCAAAAAGTCGGCAACTCTACCGGCCTTTTCTAATTCTTGATTCTTGGTTTCTGCGCTGCCTGGCACTCTAACATTTTGCCAGAAGTCTGTCCGTAAAGTGGAAATTTCTTCTATAGCTTCCTTTAATTCTTTCTCATTGCGGGACATTCCACATTTATTCCACATAATTTTACCCAATTTTTTGTGGTAATAATCTACTGAATGTGTGCCGGCACCGCTCATTAATTTTTTTATTCTATCCTTAACCTCTTTTTCTGCTGCTTCAAATTCAGGAGAATCGGTGGGGATAGTACCTGTTCGAATATCATTGGAAAGATAATCTCCAATGGTATATGGTAAAACAAAATATCCGTCCGCTAGACCTTGCATCAATGCTGATGCACCAAGTCGATTGGCACCGTGGTCGCTAAAATTAGCTTCCCCTGTGGCATAACAACCGGGGATAGTGGTCTGTAAATTATAATCAACCCAAAGTCCTCCCATGGTATAGTGAACTGCAGGGTATATCATCATGGGTGTTTTGTAAGGATCTTGATCAACTATTTTTTCATACATCTGAAAAAGATTCCCATATTTTGCGGCCACGACTTCTTCTCCTAGTTTTTTAATAGTAGTATCATCCGGATTTTTTAATCCTGAAGTTAAAGCTTTTTCTGTACCGTAACGTACAATTGCTGCCGCGAAATCCAGATAAACAGCTTCTCCGGTCTTATTTACACCAAAACCGGCATCACAACGTTCTTTAGCAGCTCTGGAAGCAACATCACGAGGGACAAGGTTGCCAAAAGCAGGATATCTCCGTTCCAAAAAGTAATCTCTATCCTCTTCTTTTAACTGGGTTGGCTTTAATTTTCCTTCTCTAATGGCAGATGCATCTTCTAAACGCTTTGGAACCCAAATTCTTCCATCGTTACGCAAAGACTCGGACATTAAAGTCAGTTTAGATTGGTGCTCACCTGAAACAGGAATGCAAGTAGGATGTATTTGAGTGAAACAAGGGTTTGCGAAAAAGGCACCTCTTCGGTGCGCTCTCCAGGCAGCCATAACATTACTTCCCATAGCATTGGTAGATAGAAAAAATACATTTCCATATCCGCCTGAAGCCAAAACAACTGCGTGGGCAGAATGACGTTCTATTTCTCCGGTAACTAAATTACGAGCAATTATTCCTCTTGCTTTACCACCAACAAGAACAAGGTCTAACATTTCATGGCGGTTATAGGCTTTAATTTTCCCCCTGTTAATTTGCCTGTTCATTGCTGCATAAGCCCCTAGTAGTAGTTGCTGACCAGTCTGACCCTTTGCATAGAACGTACGAGAAACCAACACACCACCAAAAGAACGGTTATCCAATAA
>CAYTDS010000507.1:0-1531 GCA_964436555.1 uncultured Flavobacteriaceae bacterium
GTAAAATCAAAAAAACCTGATCTACTCCTTACGATGGAGACCAATCAACGTTGGGAAGAAGCGCTGCAGCCAATTGAAATAGACTATGTACATCATGTAAAAGTTCCGTTAGACAATTATTATGGGATGCATTTATATTCCAAAAGACCCATTCTACAATCAGAAATAAAGTTTCTGGTAAATGATGATATTCCATCTATTTATGCGAAAATTAATTTGGGTGATAATTACACCATAAATCTCATTTGTTTACACCCTGAACCTCCTAGTCCAACCGAAAGAGATACTTCCAGAGATCGGGATGCAGAGCTAATGCTGGCGGGAAAATGGGTCAGGGAGCTTTCGGGGCCGACCATTGTTTGTGGGGATTTAAATGATGTGGCCTGGTCCAGAACCACGACCTTATTTAAAAAGATGACCGGTCTCATTGATCCACGAATTGGAAGGGGATTTTATCCTACATTTCATGCTGAATATTTTTTCATGCGATTTCCATTAGACCACTTTTTCTACACCAAGGATTTGGTTTTAAGAGAAATGAGCCGATTGCCTTATTTTGGCTCTGATCATTTTGCTATGTTCTATAGTGTGTTTTTAACCGAAAGAGAAAAGGAAGTTCCGAATCCCAAAATTACTACTGAGGAAAAGGAAGAAATTAATCACTACATAGAATTGGCTGAAGAATAAATACGATTTCAATCATTTGAATTTTTAATAGCTGCTTCTGATTACCAACTAATTTATATTGACATAATAAGTACAAGAATATTAAAAAAAAACCAAGGAAATGAGCACATAAGTTACTTTAAACCAGTTGTTTAGTTTAAAGTTAATTAAAAATTTTGTACCTTGAGGAACCTAAATGTTGAACTGATTTTAAAAATAGCACTAACCTTTCCTTTTAAATTTTAAGCGGTTCAATTTTAATAATAAGTTCTTGAAAAAAATAAATATAGCGTCGGGGAAGCAGAAAACCGTATAGAGTATGCTAACTATATACCATTCCAAATTATGCCTAAGTACGTTATTGAAAGGGAAATACCCGGAGCCGGAAAATTGACTTCCGAACAATTGAAGGCAATTTCACAAACTTCGTGCGGAGTATTAAACATATTGGGACCGCAAATTCAGTGGGTCCAGAGCTATGTCACAACAGACAAGATTTATTGTATCTACAACGCGCCCAATGAAGATATAGTTCGGGAACATGCAAAAAAAGGCGGATTTCCATCTAATGTTGTTAGTAAAGTAGCCACAATAATAGACCCTACTACTGCTGAATAATAGTTTTCTTTTGACAGTTTGGTTGTAGTTTTTTAATCTAAATAGTTCCCCGATTGCTCTGCCTCGGTGTTTCCAATCTACCTCTCCTGTGGAGTGGTCAGAACTGCCTTTTTGGCTTCTGTATTCTATTGTTAACAAACTATTTTTATTTTTTTTATGCTGTAAATTTCATCAAGTCAACATAAGGTGTCCCCCTATTTACCACTGCGAATATTCTTGCCGGCAGTTTGTTTTTGATGATATTGAT
>CAYTDS010000508.1:0-1530 GCA_964436555.1 uncultured Flavobacteriaceae bacterium
TGGAGAAATTGAATGAAGAAGATAGCTTTGTAATAACCTTGTTTTATTTTGAAGAACTTTCTCTTGAGGAAATAGCAAAAATTATGGATCTTTCGGCTAATACTGTAAAGGTGAGATTGTTTAGGAGCAGAAAGAGGCTCTATGAAATTTTAAAGGGTAATATGGAATCTGAAAAGATAAAAACTTACGGACATGAATGAGAATAAGGAGTTAGATACTTTTATAAAAAAAATGGTTAAAGAAGCCGGCTTAGAATCTCCGTCGGCAAATTTTACCCATAAGGTGCTTGGTAAAATTCAGAGAGGTACTCAGCAGAGTCATGTAACTATCTACCAACCTTTGATTTCTAGGACTACCTGGATTCTATTGGCATTAGTAATATTGAGTCTTTTTGGCTATTTGGTATTGGTCACGGAAAATGAGAGCGCCACTTGGTTTTCCATTTTAAATGTGGATTTTCTATCGAAATATAATATATTCGCCTTATTAGCGAATACTTCTATTTCAGAAACACTGATTTATAGCACTATAGGGTTGTCCATTATCGTTTATATTCAGCTTTTTTTATTAAAACGTTATATGGATATTCGGCTGAGCCCAAATTGAAAACTTAAAACTTTAAGTACCAGTACGCCCAATACATAAGCCCAAACTGCAGTGGTATGCGCAGAATAAGAATCCATTTGGGAATACCAGCGGATTCTTTCTCTCCAGTGAGCATATAAAAATGTACCATTAAAAAAAGGGCAAGCATTAGTATAATACCATAAATAGCAAAATTCTTTGTCGTATTAAAGCAAAGACTAATACCTAGGATTATTTCTACAAGACCACTTAAATTGACCAAAAGCTTTGGATTTGGCAGATATCTTGGCATAATGCGCAGATAAGCCTTTGGTTTAATAAAATGCATGACTCCGGCAAAAATATACATTAGAGCCATAAGGTAAAGATGCCAAGGATAGTTCATGTTTAAAGGTAATGATAAACTTGACGAACTGAGTAAACTTTCGATTAAAATAGGATGTCTATGTCCAGATGGGTTTTACTTTGCTTTACGGCAGAAATAATCAAAAACTCTTCACCTGTTGGGAATTCCCATAGTATAGAATCATTTTCGGCATGACCGATTACCGAGGTTCCCATGGGTGTTAATATAGAAATTTTATTCTTTTTTATATCACTATCTGTTGGTACTACAAGTTGAAAACTTTTGTGCCAGCCCCCCTCCGATGTTATAGTAAAAAAAGAATTGAGGCGAATAATATCCTTTGGCATTTCGGTTTCATCATATATCCGTGCACTATCTAATTTGGACATTAATTTTTTTACGGATTGCTGTAAGATACTATCTTTATGATAACCGGATAGACTCAAGAACCGTTTTAGAATTACAAATTCTTTTTTTTCCAATAGTAGCGCTCCATATTTCATTTTCTTCTATTTATGGATTTTTAAGTTTTTTGCTTCAAACAACACTACCTATTTAACCAATTTACAGGGTACAAGTTTTATTATGGAAATATACCC
>CAYTDS010000509.1:0-1516 GCA_964436555.1 uncultured Flavobacteriaceae bacterium
AGCCCATTTCCCGAACCACTTGCTCTATCTGCAGCGCCAATTCCCGGGAAGGCACTAAAATTAGAGCCTGTATTTCGGTTGACTCCGGATCTAAAAAATCAATAAGAGGCAATAAGAATGCTAAGGTCTTTCCCGTTCCGGTGGGTGAAAGGATAACCGTATTAGTATTGGATTTTATTGTAGATATAGCCTCCCTCTGCATGGAATTCAACTCATGAATGTTCAATTTATCCAAAATATCCTTTTGGTCTTTTATTTCGTTTGCCATTATCAGGGGTTTAACGGATTATAATTACTCCGTTTTAATTTATCATTTCGGGTTTGAAAAGCACAATCCAAATATTAAAATGAGGTAGAGTTAATCTTACTTCTGTAAAGATAGGCACTCTTTTCTTCGAAATTGCATAAGTTAAGTTTAACAACTTCATTGACGAAGAAGTCACTTAACTATTGGGCTTACTTTAAAATACTAAAACTTAAGGTTGTTCTTCACTTAGGGAAGTGATTGGAGTGATGTTGACCTTTCGAAATTCTACTTCGGCCCCTTCGGCTTGGAGTGCAATGTTACCATTACTTGCAGTGGCATTATACCCATAATTCACCATATCGCCATTAAGCCATACTTTTATTTCATTTTTAAGGCATTCAATAGTCATACTGTTCCATTCACCCAAAGGCTTTTCAGAATCGTCTGTCAAATTCCGAATTCTTCGTTCTTTTCCTTCCGTAATACCCCAATTCTCTTTAGGCCCGCGACGCTCGACCATATTGTCTGCGGTGATATCTTCTACAATGCACCAAAAATCTCCCGCATTACCATGCATCATCTGCACTTCGATGGATTTAGGAAACATCTTGTACAGTGCCCTTGGCGTTGAGGCAAAAACCAGTGCGCCACAATTACCGGGTTCTCCTGCAAATCGGTATTCAATTTCCAATCTGAAGTTGGCATATTCAGCATCGGTTATGATATGACCTTGTGGTGTGCCTAAACTCACCAACATGCCATTTCGCACAATAAAAGGGTTAATTGCTTCCGGAATGGTATCCATTGCAGGGACATCAATATGCCATCCAGTGAGATCTACACCATTAAAAAGGGATGTTGTTTGTTGTGACCTACAGCTGTATAATGCAATTAAAATCGATAATGCAACACTAAAATAATACTTCATATCAAAATTATTTTACTAAAAAGTTTTTATTGCCAAATACCATTTCTGAAATAGTAAAATTAATACTAACCTCCACTATTTTTGTTACTTCTAAAGCGTGAAAATAGCATTAACTTTCTCTTTGTATTAATGAAGTAAACCCCGGTAAGCATCAATGAGGCCGCAACAATTGACTGGGCTGAAATTTGCTCTTTCAGAAAATACCAACCCAACAACAACGCCACAATAGGGTTTACATAAGTGGAGGTAGCAACCTTTTCAGGAGATACCGTTTTTAAAAGGTAATTGAAAGAAGTAAAAGCAACAATACTTCCAAACAAAATCAATAAAATCATGGAAAC
>CAYTDS010000510.1:0-1515 GCA_964436555.1 uncultured Flavobacteriaceae bacterium
ATGGCTTTTAATGTAATTACCGGGGCGGTAGAATGGGTGTTCCACACCATACCTTACCCTGGCGAACCGGGTTCTGAAACCTGGGAAAGTTGGGAAAATATTGAAAGTGGTATTGTAGGTGCTGCCAATAATTGGGCGGGTATGGCAGTTGATGAAGTTTTAGAAATTATTTATGTACCCACGGGTTCCGCGGCCCCCGATTTTTACGGCGGAGTTAGAAAAGGAAGCAACTTATATGCCAATTGCTTACTAGCGCTAAATGCCAACACCGGCGAACGTCTTTGGCATTTCCAGTTTACCCATCACGATATATGGGATCGAGACCCTCCTGCCCCGCCAAACCTGATTACAGTGGAAAGAAACGGAAAGAAAATTGCAGCGGTGGCACAAGTAACTAAACAGGGATATGTTTTTGTGTTTGATCGTAAAACTGGAGTGCCATTATTTGATATTGAAGAGCGAGCTGTACCGACAATTTCGACCCTTGAAGGAGAAACGCCATGGACTACCCAGCCTTTTCCGGTAAAGCCAAAAGCCTTTGCACGACAATCCCATCAATTGACCGAAAATGATATTAGTCCATATGCCCCAAACCGGGAAGAATTAAAAACAGTCTTTATGCTGGCTGATAAACGAATTTATGCCCCGCCGGGTTTAGATGCTGTTTTTCTTTTACCTGGATACGATGGAGCAGCTGAATGGGGCGGTGCCGGTGCAGATCCTGAAGATGGAATTCTTTATGTGAACTCCAACGAAATGGCTTGGATAATGCAAATGGAAAAAAAGGACCCGATGTTAAATGAAATGCCTTTAGGGGAACGAACCTACAGCACTTACTGTGCAACTTGTCATCAAAAAGACCGACAGGGGATTGCAGCAAGTGGTTTTCCATCTCTAATTGAAATTGGGAAACGTAGAACAGAACAAGAAATAGTAGAAATCATTACTCAAGGCAAAGGCATGATGACTGGCTTTCCGCAAATTCCAAAAGAAGAAAAAAATGCTTTATTGGACTATCTCTTGGAAATAGAAGACAAAAAAGAAGTGACATCAGAAATGGTGGCTCCTGCAACTATTGTTCCTTATAAACACAAGGGGTATACTAAATTTTTAGACGCTAATGGCTTACCCGGTATTTCCCCTCCATGGGGCACCTTGCATGCGATTGACTTAAATTCAGGAGATTATATCTGGTCTGTTCCCTTTGGAGAAACTGATAGTTTAAAGACTTTGGGGCATCCAAAGACAGGTACAGAAAATTACGGCGGACCTGTTATCACAGAGAACGGACTATTATTTATCGGGGCATCCAAAGATGGGTTTTTTAGAGCCTTTGATAAGAAGACCGGAAAAATTTTATGGGAATATAAACTTCCGGCTGCTGCTTTTGCAACACCCGCTACCTATGAACTACATGGAAAACAATATGTGGTTATTGCCTGCGGAGGTGAAAAGTTGGGAACGCCTAAAGGAAATCAGTTGGTGGCTTTTGCGTTACCTTAAAGTCCATATTAT
>CAYTDS010000511.1:0-1515 GCA_964436555.1 uncultured Flavobacteriaceae bacterium
CCAAAAAAAAAGGAATTTATTTGGCTGCGGCCCCGGAGGGCAACCGAAATGCGGTAGCAGAGCATACCTTGGGAATGCTCTTATCTCTTTTTAATAAATTGAACAAAGCGGATAGGGAAGTCCGCCATGGAAAGTGGGATCGCGAGGGCAACAGAGGTGTGGAATTAGATGGCAGAACCATTGGAATTTTGGGTTATGGCCACATGGGTAAAGCCTTCGCCAAAAAATTACAAGGCTTTGAGGTAGATGTTATTTGTTTTGATATTTTAGGCGGGGTAGGCGATAACTTTGCACGTCAAGTTGGCATAATTGAATTTCAACAAAGAACGGAAGTTCTTAGTTTGCACATTCCTCAGACCCCTATTACTACAGAAATGATTAACAGCGAATTTATAAATGGTTTCAATAATCCTTTTTGGCTATTAAATACATCTAGAGGAAAATGTGTTGTTACGGAAGATTTGGTTACAGCCTTAAAATCAGGTAAAATTCTTGGGGCAGGATTGGATGTATTAGAATACGAAAAATCGTCTTTTGAAGATATGTTTTCAGAAGATAGTTTGCCTGCGGCTTTTCAATATCTAATTGAATCCGAAAACGTTCTCCTTACACCTCATGTTGCCGGATGGACTGTTGAAAGCAAAGAAAAGTTAGCCCAAACCCTTGTCGATAAACTAAAGTCTAGATTCAGTTAGAGAAAAGTTACCAAATAGTTTCGGAATCCTTAAAAATCGTTACCTTTTTTCTCCTTACCCCCTGATATTTCTTTGATTAAAAAATAATTATTACATTTATCAGTCTATTAACCAACAAAAAATACCATGTCAGAAGAAAACAAAGATTTAGGCGATAAGGCCAAAGAAGCATTTGATGATGCCAAAGAATCTGCAAAAGAGGCTTTCCAAGAAGCAAAAGAAGCCACAAAAGAATTTGCAGAAGACACCAAGGAATCTGCAAAGGATTTTGGTACTGAAGCCAAGAAAACAGCAAATGAATTTTCAGAAGGTTTAAAAGGTGCCGGTGGAGATAATAAAAAAGTTTTAGCGGGTATACTTGCTATTGTTTTTGGCTCCTTAGGAGTACACAAGTTTATATTGGGTTACAATAAAGAGGGGATTATACTAGCAGCAATTACACTTATTGGGTACGCGACTACTTGTTTGGTTATAGGTCTCTTTTTCTTTTGGATACCTGGAATTATAGGTCTAGTGGAGGGAATTATCTACCTCACCAAGTCCGACGAAGAGTTTTATAATACATACCAAGTGGGTAAAAAGCCTTGGTTCTAAAAGAAAAAAGCCGGAACTCTACTTGGATTCCGGTTTTTATTTTAGGATGTTTGAGTAATATTGCAATATTACATTTTAATGATACAAACACATACTGAAATGGGCGCCTCAAAAACATATATTTTCAATAGTTCCCAAAACCATTTGGCTGCCATGGCCAAGGTGTTGGCCCACCCGGCCCGTATTGCTATATTACAGTACATTCATAAACACCAAAGATGTATGT
>CAYTDS010000512.1:0-1506 GCA_964436555.1 uncultured Flavobacteriaceae bacterium
TCAGAGTCTCAGATTCTTTTTATGTTGAAGAAGTTGCTTGAGATTAATGACAAGCGTTTTGTGGAAGATGTTCAAAAACTCTTGTCGCATCCTTCAAACAAAGT
The DNA here is from genome assembly GCA_964436555.1 of uncultured Flavobacteriaceae bacterium. GTDB lineage: Bacteria > Bacteroidota > Bacteroidia > Flavobacteriales > Flavobacteriaceae > Aurantibrevibacter. The sequence goes on from CAYTDS010000512.1 coordinate 105, forward strand.
TCGCACGGCCGCTATACAGAATATGTATTTTCTAAATAGCGACTCAGTGGTGACAGAAGTATCAGATTTGTTGAATTCCCATGATGATGAACTCATACTGGCAACTTTAGAATATGTGCTCTTGCATGCCAGCCGAAATAGTAATTTTGTATATGATACCTATCTGGACCATAGAAATAACCAAATTTCCAATGCCGCCTTATTTTGTTTAGCCCGTGAATCGCGTGATAATCCGGAGTTACAGGAGGCCTATCAATTAAAAGAACGTATTATCAGGAAAATAGAGCGGTTTCAGGAATCCCCGAACGAACTGTCTTCCTTAAAAATGCTTATTCAGATTATCGGAGAGGCAAACCTTCCGGATTTTAATTCCTTTCTTCTGGAACAACTCAAGCACAAGAAACCGGAAGTAATTTTAACAACTATAGCTGCTATAGGAAATACAAAATATAATAGTCTGGCTTCTGAATTATTGGATTTTTTGCCAAATAAAAAGTACAGAAAAACAACCGAGGAAGCGCTGCTAAATTATGGAGTCCAAATCTTACCCGTGCTCCGTAAAACTGTAACTGAACGTTTGGAAAACATAGAAGTGTGTCGGTACATTCCTATGGCCATGGAAGCATTTAACAATCAGGAAGCCGTGAACGAATTGTTGCAATTACTATCTGATACCGATCTAACCATTCGCTTAGAAGTTATTCGCTCCCTAAGTTCGATCCGACTGAAATCGCCCCAGTTAAAGTTTAATCAATATAAAGTAGTGGCCACCATTTTTGATGAATGCAGGCTGTATCATCAAACCTTATCTGCAATGCACACGCAAATTATCATTTCTTATCGAAACCGAAAAAGAACCAAGCTACCTGTAAGTGATGAAGAGCGCGATGCCCGTGCAAGTTTATTAGAGCTGCTGGAAAGGCGACTAGAGGCCGGACTGGAGCGTATTTTTAAGCTTTTAGAGCTCAAATATCGTCAAAAAGATGTGGAGATTGCCTACGCGGGAATCAGAAGCCATAAACAAGAGGCACAGGCCAACGCTATCGAATTTCTAGATAATTTATTGACAGGCGACTTAAAAAAGAAATTACTCCCGATTATTGAGGACACGGTTCTGGATATTACATCGGAAGAGGGATTACAGCATATAAAACATAGAATTCCGTCGGAAATGGAATGTTTTCAATTATTGCTAGACGCTAATGATTTAAAAATAAAACTCGCCGTGCTCTATTTAATACGAAAACAAGGTGACCAAAAATATCTTCCCTTGGCAGAAAAATATATAGATAGCGACGACCTTAAACTGCGAACCTTTGCTATAGAGGCCATACACGAACTAAATAGCAGCCCTAACCCTTTCTAATAATTTTATCGATTCTGGAGGCCAAATACATATGGT
>CAYTDS010000513.1:0-1501 GCA_964436555.1 uncultured Flavobacteriaceae bacterium
CCCCCTAAGATTAAGATTAAAACAATTAAATCTGCACGATTGGTAATTCCCCGAGGTACAGACAGCAACAAGTCAAATACTTTGAGGTTAGGGGCATCATTTTGTTGATAGGAATTGGGGACAACTGTAGTTCGTTCCGTTCCGGCGATAGCTTCTCTTTCATAAGAGCCTTTTGGAATAATAAAAGTAAGAATCCATCCGATAAGAATAGCAGTAATAATAATTACAAAGGCATTAGGGAAATTTTTCATTTAGGAGGTTGGTTGGTATTATCTATTATTATAGCTGTTTGGAGATTGTAATAAAAAAGGTTCGATTATAAACGATTCGGATAGCGTATCATTTTTTTTCCAATCGCTTAAATCCGAAATAGATGAGCCCACAACAAAGAAGTAAACCAATACTAGCCGGGATTAAAATTGATTTTCCCGATTCTCCTGCGTTTTGAATACTCCAAACTACTTTTCCGGTAGCCATTAAAATAACTACACCGATCCCCATAAGTACACTCCTTTTCCAAAAAGAAAGCCCTAAGGCTATAAAAGAAATGGGAATAGTTAATGTAATCAAGATTTTCTGAATATTCCATTCTCCGTAGAGATACTCTTTTTCAAACTGAAGAAATGCTGTTACGCTATTACTAACTAGCTCGGGTTTGGGAAACCAAAACATACTTGTAAATAGCAAGAAAATGGTAATTGCAATTCCGGCCCAATTGCGCTTGTATGCAAAAAAGCAAAACGGAATTAAAAATAAAGGTCTTATGTACCAACTCCATTGGTTATGGTGTCTATCAAATACCCAGTCGAAGAAGAATCTATTTGTCATTGAAATGACAATAAACAGAATGGTAAGTGTAAAAAACAGTAGGGCGACGAATTGATTAGTGGTTAGTTTTTTCATTTGTGTTTATTTATAAATAGTAAATTAGTAACAAGAACATTGGTATTTCCATATCTATTTGATTTACATCACTAATCTAAAAGATTTTAATGGTTTTAAAAGAGTTTGTGGCATTTGTTTTTACCAAATATGGACTCTGAAGAACAGATTTATTCTTCCAATTTCAAACGTCTAATTTTCCGGCCCACCAAGTTGTTTAGATTACTTTTTGTAAATTTCCGGGATATGCGTTACCTCTTCAAAAACTTTATTTTATTACCCTTTGTTTTCCTCCTTCCAAGGGCTTCAGGTGGCATGGCTCAGGATTTGCCCCCTATACAGAATTTTGGCCCGTTAGAGTATAGCGGAGAATACCAAAACTGGGCTATTAGCCAATCTACTTCCAAAAAAATTTTTGTTGCTAACCATACCAGTCTACTGGAATTCGATGGGGTGCGATGGAAGAAATACAAATTACCTGTTGAGACCATTATAAGGTCTGTAAAAGCAGTTGGTGAAAGGGTCTATATAGGATGTTATGGAGAGTTTGGATATTGGATTCGGAATAATAAAGGTCTTTTGGAATACACCTCGATATCGGAAAAATTTAAAAATCAAA